>JAJFUH010000197.1 GCA_021372535.1 bacterium | reverse complement strand
AGGGAAATGAACAACACCAACATTGTCGTCGGTGCAAACGGCGCCGCCAGTCACCAGGATTTCGTGCAGTCAGGAATATGCGAACTCCTCGATGCCCGCGATGTGTGCTTCACCGAGGGGAAATATGATTCATGGAAGGATTACGAGTCCTCGGAAATTTCATGGGTGGATAATCCCGAAGGCGTTGTCATGGTGAAGATTCCTCTGTTCCGGCTTGTGACCGAGAAGGATACGACGTTCATAAACATGGCAAAGGATCGTATTCACCAACTCGGTTTCACGACGCTTACCCTGAAGAATCTCCAGGGGATCATGCCGGTCGGCTACATGCACATCTGCCGTCCATGGAAAGACCTCAGCGATGGGATAAAACTCCAGCCTCACAAAAAAGTGTTCAATCCTGACTACCAGCGGCAGGTAGAAAGCCTGTACGTAAAACATGCCGGAATGGGCTACAAATACTGGGACGAGGGCGGGTTCTCGAAGGCGTATTTTGACGCCGGCGGCTGGGATGCATTCAAAAAGGGGGAATTCGATCCCGATTACAAGGTGTTCTGGGGAGAGCAGTGGGGTCAGCGGATGATGGATATTGCCTCGAATGTCCACCCGTATGTGAGCCTTGTCGAAGGAATTGTCGGTGTGGATGGCGCCGGAGAGCTTCATCTAAACAATTTCATCACCATTTCACGGTCGATGGTCGAGTGCGATTCGGTTGCCGCATGGCTTATGGGTCAAGACCCGCGCGAGCTGCCGTTCCTGCGGATCGCCAATGAGCGCGGCATGGGGCAGAACGACATCGAACGTATCGCCCTCTATGAAATAGATGGAGACGATGTCAGAAAAATCAACGATTACCGTACTCTCGAACGAGCTCATATGGGGGTTCACGTATACAGCGTCAAGGACGCGCCGCTCCGGTTTTTCTGACCTGACCGGTGTGTCGATAAAAAAATTAATAGATCGCGGGTTTACGCGGATTTTATTTCCTGCTATCCAGTAAGATTGACCCCCCTCGGCTTCTCTGCATCTCCCTTATAAAAGAAAGGGGGATGAAAGTGCCACCCAAGTCGTTCCCCCTTAAAAAAGGTGGGATGCCGCAGGCAGGGGAGATCAGATACTATCGGAAGCGAGATTGCTAATAATAGTGTAAATAATATGTTATCTAAATTTGTGTCTTTGTGTCTTAGTGGTTAATTATTTCATGAACAATCTCTCCTAAATCACCCTGATCGCGAACTGGGGACATGCCGCCGCGCAGTACCCGCAGAGAATGCAGAGGTCGGGGTCTGCTTTGGCGCTCTTTTCACCGATAGACATTGCCCCCTGTGCGCAGGCATCGACGCATTTTCCGCACTTCTTGCAGAGAAAATCATAGACATGGAGATGTTTTTTACGTGCGCGGTCTCGCCCCATGGCATACGCCCGTTCGACAGCTTCGGGATCGCGCTCGAACACTCCGGCCATGATTTCAACTTCCTCCGGCGTTTTCAGACCCACCGCGATCGAATGGAACAGGTTAAGGTCCTGGAGATATCCGATCGCCCCGGGAATATCAGCGATCAGATGCCCGCCGCCGAGCGGTTTCATGTCATAAATCCCGCGGCCCGTTGCATGAACCTTCCTGATTGCATCGAGCATATCTTCACTCGTTCCGCCTAAAATTCCGAGGCCTTTCTGGTTCAAAATCGGCATCGCTATCTCGATTTCATCGTAATCGAGCGCGCAGAGCATTCCCTCAGGCCCGTGCGCCGTAAGGCCGACCGCGCGGATCAAACCCGCCTCACGGCATCTTACGAGGGCGTCGAGCGCGCCCTCCTTCTCGCGCATATGTTCCTTCGATCTGACCAGGTGAAGATGAAATATATCGATTACCTCGCGCCCCAGTTCGCGGAGACATGCCTCAACATCCTCGCGCATTTCTTTTCTTCCGGCGACCGGCGACTTCGATGCGATGACGACATCATCGAAACCTTCGACACCAAGCCGGGTATGTGCATAGGTCTTATACCCTTTTGCCGTGTCGATGAAGTTGACTCCCATTTCGAACGCGCGGCGGACTGCCAGCGCTCCCGTCTCCGGTTCGAGGTTTGCCTGAAGCGTACCTAAAACGAGGGTACCGAAACACAGCTCGCTGACCTCAATGCCCGTGCTGCCCAATTCCATTCTTTTCAAATTCATTTTATCTGTTCCTTACAGCATAAAATTGGTGATGTTTCGATTAATTACCTGGGTGCTGTTTTTTTGTCCCGGGTTTATCTGAAAATATTTAACCACAAAGGAAAAAATCCGTGTATATCCGCTCAATCCGCGAAAATCCGTGTTCTATTAAATTTTATGAACAGGCCGGATTGAGAATTGTTTCCGTAAACGATTTGATTGAATCGTTCCCGTCGAGAACACCGATCTCGAGCGTGAACGAACGCCGTGCGCCCGGTTTGATGAATTCGAGCGAACCGTCTTTCCGCATCTGGGCGCGGTTCCCGGTGATGTTTCCCGGCTCGATACCGACCACATATTCTCCTTTTCCCATCATTTTCCACTGAACGAAGTGTGGAAAATCCTCCTTGAGAAAGGAGAGATAGACTCCCCGCGCACGGGATTCGTTGACGAGCGCAAGGTTTATCCTTCCTTGTGCGTCGGCAGTCAGATTGTGGAAATACACCCGCTCCCTGTATGCATCCTGAGGCGGAAGAAATGTGCTCCACTGATCTATCTCGCGCCGTGCTTCGTCATCGGCGGGTCTGACTCCCGCGGTAGGGGAGACGAGGCGTGAATGCTCGGATAATACCGGCCAGCCGATGTTGACATGGTAGAGCATCATGAGGGGGCTTTCGGAGAACCCGGTGTTTTCCACAACATCCTCGATGATAAGGCTCGACGATCCGAGTGACGTCCTGATCGTGCGTGACAAAACGAGCTTGTGGCCGAAAACCTTTGTTTCGCGTACAATGCCGGAAACAGTGAGATGATAATCGTCCTTTTCCCATGTTTTGTGGATGTTCACGTCCTCGGCGGGAATATTCGATACACGCCCGTGGAGCCCGAGCTGTTCGCCGTCATCCTCACACGGGTGTGATGAATAGGTCATGCCGCATGTGGTGAGAAGCCCGCCGAAAAAGCCTCTGAGCCAGCCGTACCCTTCCGGTTCGTAAAAAGCGGGCGATACCTCGCCGGTGGCGGATTTCCATGCTATGGGCTCGCTTTTGAACGATGCTGCCGAGATATCGAGTCCCCTCGAAGGGAGAACGCTGAATGCAAGACCCGAGCCGGTAGTGACATCGATGATCTCGACACCGGTGCTTTTGCCGTCCGTGTAGACTTTTTTCCGGGCGTCGCATATCTGTGAGATATCGCCGACACGTTCGAGGATATCCTTCTTTTTCAGGGACAAATGAAACAGTTCAGCCATGGGTATTCTCCGTGTTGATGTTCCAGGTATTGAGCGTGAACTCCCCGTTTTCGAGAAAAACGTACGTATTATGAGTAATCCAGTCGCCGAGGAGAACGAGTGTGCCGTTTCCGCGCCGTTCGACGAGCGGGACATGACAGTGACCGTATACGACGGCGTCATAGCCCTCTTTGAGGCGTCTGTCGGCGATTTCGCGGAAAAGGCCCGCATAGAGCTCGTCCCTGCCCGGGGGTGGAGCAAGGTAGTTGCGCGAAGTTTTCGAGAACAGGTGGGCGATGTTATATGCCAGATCGGGGTGGAGGAGACCGTAGAGGAAAATCGCGGCCCTGTTGCGGAGGATTTTTTTCAGAAAGCGGTATCCGTGGTCATCGGGATAGAGCCCGTCCCCGTGATGAATGAAAAGCCGGTGCCCCTGATGCTCGACTGAAGCCTCGTCCGATACGATGGTTACTCCGACACTTTTCTCCATATATGTACCGAGCCAGTAGTCATGATTACCCGCAAAGAGGGTCACGATAACACCTGACCGCACAAGATTGTAGAGCTCGAATACTACCCTCGGCGCCGTATTCGGGACGACATGCCGGTATTCGAACCAGAAATCGAACAGGTCCCCGACTATGTAAAGGTGGGAAACCTTGCCGTTCAGCCAGCGAAGAAACGAAGCCAGTGTTTCGGCTCGTCCGGGGCTGTCCTCGGAAATACCGAGGTGCGCATCCGCGATGAAAGCGATCCTGTCGGGCAGGTGTGTGTGATTGTTATTCATAAGGTTAATATACGGCGGATGTGCGGGTGATTCAAGGTGTTTTCTGAGCGCTGAAGCGTATGGTTCTCAGACTTCTCTCCTCTAATTCATGTTTCAGTTCTCTTTTTAATAATTACACCTGAATGCATTGTAATATTTTGATACTTTCCTTTGGGCGTGCAAAGGAAGTATCATATAAAAGATGTGCGGAAATAGTGGGATATCGCCAATTTTATTACAATATCACTTGCAAAAAAAAACAAAATGTGCGATATATACGTACTATTATGTATGTATCCTGTAACCGTTAACTGTGTATAAGGAGGAGGAAATGGCAACCTCAAGAAATGCTGGAAGTTATGTGAAATTAGTGCTGACCGCTGCTTTAATAGTCTCTCTCGTATTTGCCCTGGGCTGTTCCAAGCAGCCGGCGTGGAAGGCTGTTAATGACCAGGTCATGAAACAACACAATCTTACGTTTACTCCGCGGCCTGATGTTCCGGACACAAAAATTGTTTCGAATCTTGAGCCCGGTGTGGTTACAAAACTCGATGCGCTTCCGGTAGTTGAAATTGCTCCGGGCGCAAAAGCCAAGATGTATTGGGGTAAAAATGTTCTCATCAACTGGATGACGCTCGATCCCGGTGCAGAAATTCCGAAGGAAACCCTTGCCGGCGAGCGCGTCATGATGGTCTGCAAAGGCTCGGTCGAACAGCTGGTTGGCGGCGCCAATGTTACCATGATCGCAATCGAACGGACACCGATAAACGGTACGAATGGTATCGAGCCCCGGATGGATTTCGTTTACCTTAAAAAAGGCGCTGAAAACGCTGTCAAGGCAGGAGCTGACGGCGCTGAAATTCTCGAAGTCTATTGGCCGATCCGCCTCGATTATCTGCAAAAAGCAGGCGCTCAGAATATTCCCGCAAGCCTTCCTGCCGAGAACTATTCTATTCCTCCTTCCGTGCAACCTGATAAAGTATATGATTACTATGATATTCAGTTCACAGAGCTTGTCAAAGGCGCAAATTCCCGACTCATCAACACGGGTGGCGCCCAGCTGAGCTTCCTGAGAATGGATCCCGGCTCGTTCTTCCCGCAGCACAACCATCCCGAAGAACAGGTTATGATCGTTCTTCGCGGCGCTATCGATGAAATTATCCTCGATGGTGTGAAACGTATGGAGAAGGGCGATGTCCTGCTGCTTCCCGCGGGTATGGTTCATGGCGGAACGAACAGCGAATTAGGCTGCGATGTTCTCGATGTTTTCTGGCCTGTCCGTAAAGATTACACCGACAACATGAAAAAACGGTATGATGCTTACCGTTCCATCGTTCCTGAAGACGCCAAGGTCGAGCTTGTCATCGATGGCGCCACAACGAAGCCCGGATTGACCTTCACCGAAGGCCCCAAGTGGATGAACGGAAAGCTGTATGTGTCGAGCATGTTTTTTGCGACCGACTGGTCCGGCGATCCCAAGAAGAGCGCACTCGTCGAGATGGATCCCGATGGAACATACCGGTATATTACATCCGGCAAGATGCAGACGAACGGAACCATGCCGTTTGGAAACGGTAATCTCGCCGTATGCGACATGTTCGGTCATCGTGTGATCGAAATGAACACCAAGGGACAGGTTCTGAGAACTCTGGCGAGCATGTATAACGGCAAACGTCTCGACGGTCCGAACGACATCGTCGCCGATGCAAAAGGCGGGCTCTATTTCACCGATCCGCAGTTTATCCCCGATGAGCGCGTTCAGCCCGGCCGCTGTGTCTATTACCGCAAGCCGAACGGAGAACTCATCAGGGTTATCGAACCGAACGAATTCGCCATGCCGAACGGTGTTGTTCTGAGCCCGGATGGCAAGATCCTCTATGTCAACAATACCTATGACAACGAAACATGGTGGAATGTCGACAGCGACAAGGATAACTGGCTCTGGGCCTATGATGTCAATGAGGACGGTACCCTTGCCAACGGCCGCAAGTTTGCGGAACTGGCTCTTACTCCCGATGTCCTCGACAGAAAGGGACGGTCCACGAGCGCGGACGGTATGACTATCGATGAAGCCGGTCATGTATACGTTGCCACGCAGATCGGTATCCAGATTGTCTGCCCGCAGACAGCTCAGGTGATCGGGATAATCAATTTCCCGATCATGCCGGTGAGCTGCTGTTTCGGCGGGGATGATATGCAGACCCTGTATGCTGCATGCTACAACAAAATCTACAAGATCCATACGAATATGAAAGGTTTGCAATATCCGCCGAAGATGTAAAAACGGACAATAATGATGTACATAAAAAAGCCGGCCTTCCATTAAAGGTCGGCTTTTTTTGTGTGTCGCACGTCTTATAATAAACAGCATCGAAACTCGAGCATTGCCAGTGTGTAATAACTGGCGACTCCTTAAATCCATACTGATTGTGTTGTAACACATTGATTATAAATAGAATATAGAACTACGAAACTGGTAAGTTTTAGCCACGTTGAAAAGCCCCTCGGTCACAACCGTTTTTCGGAAAAAGAACGGGTGCTGTTCGAACGAGCCGAAGGCTCGTGAGTTCACACATTCCTGAAAAAAGAGCAGTGAACGGGGAAAACGGCTTTTCACGGGCGCTTTTTCCTTTAGATGCTTTCCTTTGGGCGCGCAAAGGAAAGTATCTTATTAAAAGTATTGCATTAAATGTGTTTATGAAAAAATGGCGGGTTGCCACTGTGTAATAGAAATTGACTTTCATGATTAATTTCTTTATTTTATTTAGCTAAAGTAAAACTTATCAGGTAAGAGTATGTCCATAAAAACCACGAATATACGAAATTTCTGCATCATCGCTCACATTGATCACGGGAAGTCCACGCTTGCCGACCGTCTTATCGAACAGTGCCATACCATATCGTCAAAAGACATGAAGGAACAGGTGCTCGATGACATGGACCTCGAGCGCGAGCGCGGGATCACCATCAGAAGCCATGCCATCAGGATGGAGTATATATATGCAAAAAACGGCGAGAAGTATATTCTCAATCTGATCGATACTCCCGGGCACGTTGATTTTTCGTATGAGGTTTCGCGCAGTCTTGCCGCCTGCGAAGGAGCGCTTTTGCTCGTCGATGCAAGCCAGGGAATCGAGGCGCAGACCATATCGAACTTCTGGCTTGCCATGGATTCCGATCTCACCATAATTCCCGTCGCAAATAAAGTCGATCTCCCCCAGGCTGAAATAGATTCCACAATCGCCCAGATAATGGAATTGATGGAAATAGAAGATGGCAGTATCCACCGGTGCTCCGCAAAGACCGGCGCCGGTGTCGATGAACTCCTCGATGCCATCATCGAAAAGATTCCCCCGCCGTCCGGCGATTCGGATGCCCCGCTCAGGGCGCTCATTTTCAACTCGGATTACGATATATACCGCGGCGCTGTGGCGTCCATCCGTATTTTTGACGGGACGCTCCGGAAAGGCGACAGGGTTTACATGTTCGGCACCGGGAGCGAATGGGAAGTCCTCGAGATTGGAATATTGCAGCATGGAAGAATCCCTGTCGAGGAGCTTCGGACCGGCGAGGCAGGATACCTCATATGCGGCATCAAAAATGTCCATGAAATAAAGGTCGGCGATACCGTCACCCATGCCGGGAGACGGGCGGATCAGCCGCTTCCGGGATACAAGGAGCCCAAGCCGATGGTGTTCAGCGGTATGTACCCGGAAAATCCCGACCATTACAACGATCTCAAGGATGCCCTCGAGCGTCTCTGTCTTAATGACTCCGCAATAACCTATGAACCCGACACTTCGGTATCGCTCGGATTCGGTTTCCGGTGCGGTTTCCTCGGCATGCTCCATATGGAAATTGTTCAGGAGCGCCTGGACAGGCAATACGGCCTCGATATCATCAATACGCTGCCATCGGTTGTTTATCATATTATCTACACGGACGGCGAATCTGAGTTCATCAACAATCCCGCGCGATTTCCCGATGTCGCGAGGATCAGGACAATCGAAGAGCCCATACTGAGAACGCAGATCGTGACTCCGAACGAATATATCGGCACAATCATGAAGCTCACACAGGAGCGGCGCGGTATCCATGTACGGACTGAGTATCTTGATCCGACACGGGTGAATATGGTGTATGAGCTTCCGCTCGCTGAAATTGTATATGAATTTTATGACCGCATGAAAAGCGTCACACGGGGGTATGCTTCCTTTGATTATGAGTTCCATGAGTACAGGGAAGGCGATGTGGTCAGGCTCGATATTCTCATAAACGGCGAGCCGGTCGATGCTCTTTCGACGATTATTCACCGGAGCAAGGCCGAACCGGTGGGTCGCGAGCTGGCCTCAAAGCTCAAGGAGCTGATACCCCGGCAGATGTTTCAGGTGGCTATTCAGGCGGCGATCGGGTCGCGGATAATTGCGCGAACGAGCATCAAACCGCTCAGGAAAAATGTAACGGCAAAATGTTATGGCGGGGATATAACGAGAAAGAGGAAACTCCTGGAAAAACAAAAGGAAGGCAAAAAGCGCATGAAAAGCGTTGGCCGGGTGAGAATCCCCCAGGAAGCGTTTCTCGCCGTGCTTAAAACGGAAAATTAAAAAAAGTGTGGTGAATAAACACTGTTTGCGAAGTTATGAACTGTCAAGATTCGGCGCAAAGTATTGTTTTACACGTCTTTAACAGCGAACAGACAACAATATTTCATAAGCGGGCATGTGAAAAAGCGGCTTTTTCATCAACCGCTGAAACTTTTTAATGAATAATTCAGTCAAAAGTCTTGTATAAATGAAAAACACTTCATGTAATGGTGGTATACGGTGAAAGAAAAGGAAAAGGAAAAAAAGAAAGTACAATACAGCGGTTTCACGAAATTCCGTAAGGAATGGATAGAACCCGTTGTCATTGCGTTCGTGCTTGTGTTCATTTTCAAGACATTTTTCTTCCAGAACTTCAAGATTCCATCGGGCTCGATGGAAGATACCCTCCTGGTCGGGGATTATCTTTTTGCATCGAAATTCATTTATGGCACAAGGATTCCCTTTACCGACATACGGTTTCTGAGATTCAAAAAACCCAGACAGAACGATATAATCATATTCAAATCGCCGTCCGAACCTAAAAAAGACCTCATAAAACGCTGCGTAGCTGTCGGCGGGCAGAGTGTTGAAGTACGTGATAAAAAAGTGTATGTCGATAATGTTCTTTTTGAGCTGCCGCCGAAAGGGAAATACATCGATCCGCGTGTGCTGCCCGGAAATTTCACCACCCGTGACAATATGGGGCCTGTCACTGTGCCTGAGGGTTCGCTGTTCATGATGGGTGATAATCGCGACGACTCAAATGATTCACGGTTCTGGGGATTTTTACCCATGGAAAATGTGAAGGGGAAAGCCCTGTTTCTTTACTGGAGCTGGGACCCGGATATTCCTTTCTACAACATCATCAAAAAAGTACGCTGGAACAGACTTATCACAAAAATAAAGTAGTTATCCCTTCACTGGAGGAGATGTGGCCTCTCCAAACATCCGCAAACACCAGAGCGGTTTCGCAAAATTCCGTAAGGACTGGATCGAGCCTATTCTTATAGCGTTTATTCTCGCTGTGATCATAAGAACGTTTATCGTGCAGCCTTTCAAGATACCCTCCAGCTCGATGGAGGATACACTCCTTGTCGGCGACCAGCTCGTTGCCGTCAAATTTCTTTATGGCACCCGGATACCCTTTACCGGTAAACAGTTTTTTAAAATCCGCGATCCGCGCCCCGGAGATGTTATCGTTTTCAAATATCCGGAAGACCCTTCGAAAGACTTTATAAAACGGTGTATGGCGGTCGGTGGACAGACAATCGAAATACGAAATAAAAAGGTATATATTGACGGTGTCGAGCAGAATTTGCCCAGACACGCAAAAATCGTCGATCATACGATATACCCGGCCAGCCTTGGACCCCGCGACAATCTGCAGGGGCAGACGGTTCCTCCCGGAACGGTTTTTGTTATGGGCGATAACCGTGATAATTCCAATGATTCGCGGTACTGGGGAACCGTACCCGTCGAAAACATCAAGGGGAAGGCTGTTCTCCTCTATTGGAGCTGGAACAGGGATGTTCCCCTCTATGACATATTTCATCATATCAGATGGAAACGTTTTTTCAACCTGATCCGATAAATTCCGCCATCAAACAGTGCTCCGGCGAATGAACGGTGACATCGAATGATGTCATGCCGAACATGTTTTGGCATCTATTCCTGAAAGCTATAATAACTTCTGACGCAGTGTAACCTCCGGGTGATCATGTCCGATGGCGTACGGTCTCTACATTCATATTCCCTTCTGCAGGAGTAAATGCCCGTACTGCGGTTTTACCAGCATCGTCGATGCCGGGTCCCTGGTAAAGCCGTATGCGGAGGCTGTTGCTCGCGAGTTGACGATGCGGTGTACGGGAGTATTCGACGGGCTGCCGCGTACGGTATATATCGGCGGAGGAACCCCGTCCATCGTGCCGGTTTCCTGCATCAGGACGATTATGGAGCGTTTTCTGCCGCTTCAGGCCGTGGAATGCACCATTGAAGCCAATCCGGAATCGCTCGACCGTCAATGGCTTGACGGAATCCTTGAGCTTGGTGTGAATCGCATCAGTATCGGGGTACAGTCTTTCGATGATGGTATCCTTGCCGCTCTCGGCCGTATTCACTCGGCGCAGCAGGCCCGTGATGCCGTTCATATGGCCCGTCAGGCAGGCTTCGCGAATATCTCGGTCGATCTTATGTTCGGGGTTCCGGGCCAGACGATGGCGCGGTGGAAAGAAACGCTGAACAGTGCCGTGGAGCTTCAGCCGCACCATATATCCTGTTACAGCCTGAGTCTGGAAGAGGATACTCCGTATTTTAAAAGGATGCGGTCGCGTAAAATCAGAATACCGGGGTCTGCAGCAACAGCGGAAATGTATTGTAAAATGGTTGATCTGTTTGAGCGTCAAGGTTTTAATCGATACGAGATATCGAACTTTTCGCTTCCCGGTTTTGAATGCCTCCACAATCGCGGATACTGGGATTTTTCGCCGTATCTCGGAGTCGGGGCATCCGCGCATTCGTTTGACGGTTCTATGCGGTGGTGGAATATGACGGATCCCGGGACATACTGCGAACGGTGTTTATCCATGGAAGACCCTGGGGCGGGAGCTGAAGAGCTCGACGAAGAAAAACGGATGCTCGAATCGGTGATGCTTGGCCTACGGACACGTGATGGCATATCGCCGGGAGCGGTGATATCCGCATTGCATGACAGGACGCCGATATTCAGGAAAAAAATACATGAGTTCGTTGCGGCGGGATTTCTTGAAGAATCAGGCAGCGACCGTATACGGTTCACAACGAGAGGCGCCCTTGTGTCGGATGAAATAATCGCGGATCTTACGGCGGAAATTACGTGACTGTGTCACCCCGCATCGATAGCAGGAAAAATCTGTTGATTATATTAGCTTTTTTTGTTATTTTTATATGAGTTGAGTTTCAGTTTTGTTACTGTATGTGAATATGCCCCGGTTGCGAAAGGCATAGAGGCAGCAGAGCTCGAGAATACGGTAAACGCTGTAAAGAACCACAGTGCGAATGATGTCTGAAAACCTGCAGAAGAGGTATATATCCCTGACTTTACGAGCCTTTTTTCACCTTTTATGCTATTTACCAAGTCAAAGCACGAAATGCCGTTCCGGGCTGACAGACAGGAGAATTCTTGTACTGTCGCGCCGGGACAGATCTCTGATACAATCCCATATAATCATGCTGACGATACTGATGATTCCCTTGTAGAATTCTTTCGGTGGAAGAATTTTGCTGATTACCTGTTTTTGCTGAAATTGAATATGAGATCGTCGTTATATATCGGGTGTAAAATTTGTTAAAAAACCGCACGGCAAACGGAAGTGGAGATGATTATGGTTAAAACCTATGATTTCGATGTTACTATTACATGCAGACATGAAGAATGCGATCAGAATTTCAAAGATTCCATAACGGACCAGATTCTTAAGCTTTCAAGATTTCATTCCCATATCATAGATAGCGACGTTACCATTGACAAAAAGAATTCATCGATAAAGGTGGAAGTTTCCATCCGTGTGCCCGGCCTGACCATAACGGCGGCGCATGAAGATTTCAACCAGAATAAAGCGTTTGACACCGCTGTTGATAAAGCGAAACGTCAGTTACAGAAACTGAAGAGCAAAGTGGTTGATCACCGGGCGCCCGGTTCGCATGCGCTTCCTCCGGTTGAAGATATAACCGAACCGGATATTACTGAGTAATTGTGGGGTTCTATGGTGAAGACCATTAGTGTTGGTGATTTTTTCGAGCAGAATAAAGACCGCCTCGCGCTTACCCTTATTGCGGGCGAATCGGGTCTTGATAACGTCATCGTTACACCTGAGCTTAACCGCCCGGGTCTGGCTTTGACTGGTTTTATCGATCTTTTTACCTATAACAGGATTCAGCTTATCGGCAATACCGAACTGTTGTATCTCAATACGATACCCCCCGAAAGCCAGCTCGATGCCTTTGAAATCATCTGTCAGTTTGATCTTCCCTGTATATTGTTTACCAACGGACGGAGGCCATTTTCCGAAATCGCCTCCCTTTGTGAGCGCCAAAGGATTCCTCTGCTGCTTTCCGCTCTGTCAACGACACAGTTCGTTCATCTTTTCAGTTACTATATCGAGGATATTTTTGCTCCTTCTGTCGCTCTTCACAGTACCCTGGTCGATGTGTACGGCATGGGACTGCTTTTCACGGGGAGACCCGGAATAGGGAAGAGCGAAGTTGCCCTCGACCTTATCGAACGGGGTCACAGGCTTGTGGCGGATGACATCGTTAATATTGTCAGAAAATCACGCGGAATAATCGTGGGGACCGGAAACGAGCTGACCCGGTCGCTCATTGAAATCCGCGGTGTCGGTATTGTCGATGTTCAGCAGATGTTCGGCATACGGGCAACACGGATTCAGAAAAGGATTGAAGTCGAGGTACAGCTTGTCGACTGGGATGAAACGAAAACGATGAACAGAACGGGGCTTGATGAGAATATCACCACTATTCTCGATATCGATATTCCCAAAGTTGAAATACCGATTTATCCCGGGAAATACATTGCTGTCATCGTTGAATCGATTGCGCTCAATCACCTCCTGAAAATGAGGGGATATAATGCGGCAAAAGAGCTCGCGAACCGTCAGCTCGAAAAAATAAAAGAGAATGAAAAAAAAGAATTGAGCAATGATTAAGGGTTTGATTGTAGGACATCGTGATTTCGGAAAGGCTGTTCTCCATGCCATTGAATCCATTTCTGGTTCAATCGCGGATATTTCCTCGATTTCGAACGATGGCTTATCGACTGATGAGCTGGCTGATCATGTGAGGAAGGCATGTGAACGGAACTGTGACGAGGGTATTGTGGTTTTTGTCGATGTTTACGGCGGATCGTGCTGGCGGGCTGCAAAAATGGCGAAAGCTCAGAATGCCCGTATTGTAACGGGTTTCAATTTACCCATGCTTCTCTCATTCATACATAAACGGAACAGTACCACGCTCGATGAGCTGCCCGTTATGCTGGAAAATGACGGAAAACGTGCAATTCAAAGCGAATAAGTTGCATTGTGAAGTAAAATTTTGTATTATTATGAATAGTATGCGGAGGATTTATGCCCGTCGTTTTGGCCCGTGTTGATGACAGGCTTATTCATGGTCAGGTTACCGAAGGATGGGGAAAAACACTTGCTCCCGAGATGATTCTTGTCGTATCGGATAAAGTTTGCGGTTCGGAATGGGAATGCGAACTCTGTCTTGCATCCCTGCCATACTGCATAACCGGCAGGATTGTCACGGTGGCAGACGCCCCAAAGGTTATCAATGAACTGAATAATGATGCACGATCCTCGTATGTACTTTTCGAGTCTCCGCACGATGCTTACCACGCTGTTAAAAATGGAGCGAAGATTTCGAAGCTCAATGTCGGTGGTATGCATTCATCGAGGGGGAAAAGAGAAGTCATCGATTATATTTTTGTTGACGAGGTCGATGAATTTTATCTCAAGGCGCTGAGGGATGAGGGGGTCGATCTCGATTTCAGGGATCTTCCCGATCATGAAAATGTGGATGTCATGGCTCGACTTTAAACACTGGATACAGGTATGGGATCATCTTATTCTACTAAAATCAAGGTCGGAATCACGACGATCATTGCGCTATTAATGCTTGTTGGCGGTGTTCTCTGGGTCAAGGAATTCAATCCGGCGACTCCCAAACTCCGTTTTTCGGTTGTTTTTACAAACGGTAAAGGCATTTCCGGCGGCGATCCCATTGTAATGTCCGGTATTAAAATCGGGGAAGTAAGCGGTATCGCTCTTTCCAAAGACATGAAGGCTGAAATTCAGCTCTTCATCACTAAACGGGTGGACCTGACCGATGACAGTATTTTCGAGATTAAAGATGTCGGTCTGATGGGTGATAAAATGCTTGTTATTACTCCCGGAACATCGGACAAGCCGCTCGTTCCCGGTAAAGTATACATAGGCACGGATGCCGTGAGCATGACCGAGCTTACCGACTCCGCCAATGACGTGATGCGCAAACTGAGCCTTCTCGAAGACAAGTTTGATAAAGACCTCGATATCGTACAGCTGAGCCGGGCATTTCAGGAGACGCTCGATCGGATGCAGCAGGTTTTCCTCGTTTACGAGGAGGTAGGCCGTGAAAATAAAAAGCCGCTCAATCAGACGATCAATAACCTGAACGATGTATCGAACGATATGCGGACATTCCTCAATAAAAACGATGCAAAACTTACGGAAGCGCTCGACAGTTTTCAAAATACAGCCGTAAAAATTAACAAAACTCTCGATAACTTGAATACGCTGGCGGCAGTGATTGACACGGTTTCGACATACTTCGAATCGGACGAAGGTTCGCTTGCCCGTTTTATAAAGTCCGATGATCTGTACGAAGAACTGCGGCGGACCAACGCCAATATCGACTCGTTCGTGACGGATTTCAAACGCAATCCCGGTAAATACACGAAAGACATGCAATTCAAGGTCAGGTTATTCTGATGGATGCCGACCCACGCGATGTATATGAAAATCCCCTTGTGACCCGCTACGCCTCTTCCGAGATGAAGTACGTTTTTTCCGACAGGATGAAATTCACGACATGGCGACGGCTCTGGTGCGAGCTCGCCCGGGCTCAGAAAGAACTCGGCCTTCCTGTCACCGATACTCAGATCGGGGAAATGGAAGCACATATCGACGATCTGAATTTCGATGCGGCCGGAGAATACGAAAAACGTTTCAGGCATGATGTCATGGCGCATATTCATGCATTCGGCGAGGTGTGTCCCACTGCGAAACCCATTATTCATCTCGGCGCCACTTCCGCGTTTGTCGGCGATAATACCGATCTGATCCAGATGCGTGACGCGCTCGGGATTATACGCGGCGAGCTTGTCAGCGTGATGAGAAATCTTCGTGATTTCGCCCTGCGGTATCGTGATATGCCGACACTCGGTTTCACCCATTTTCAGCCGGCGCAGCTTACGACGGTCGGCAAACGTGCCTGCCTCTGGCTTCAGGATATCGTGCTCGATTATCATGATCTCCTCCATGTCATGTCAACGCTCCGTTTCAGAGGTGTCAAGGGCACGACCGGCACACAGGCTTCGTTTCTGAGCCTCTTCGATGGCGATCACGAGAAGGTCAGAAAACTCGACGAAATGGTGAGCGAAGCGTTCGGCTTCTCCAGGGTTTTCACCATCACTGGCCAGACCTACACGCGGAAAGTGGATGCCCGTATCGCATCGCTTCTGTCGGCGATATGCCAGTCTCTCACCAAAATGTCCAATGACCTGCGGCTTCTTGCACATCTCCGCGAGATCGAAGAGCCCTTCGAATCGTCACAGGTCGGCTCGTCCGCGATGCCCTACAAGCGGAATCCAATGCGTTCCGAGCGTATCGCATCCATTGCCCGTTTTGTCATGTCGCTCGAATCGAGCCCGGCTTTCACCGCGGCGACGCAGTGGTTCGAGCGGACGCTCGATGATTCGGCAAACAAGCGGCTTTCCGTTCCGCAGATGTTTCTCGGAACCGACGCCGTCCTGCGGATTGCGATCAATGTAACCACCGGACTGGTGGTTTATCCTGCTGTCATACGGAAACGAATCATGGAGGAACTCCCGTTTATCGCCACAGAAAATATCCTCATGGAGGCGGTAAAACGCGGCGGAGACCGTCAGGCGCTCCATGAAGAGCTCAGACGGCTTGCCCAGGAAGCCGGAAACCGTATCAAGACAGAGGGCACGAACAATGATCTTCTCTCGCGGATCAGGAATTCCGGCCTGTTTAATCTCGGCGATAACGACCTCGAGGCTCTCATGGAGCCCGGGCTCTATGTTGGAAGAGCTCCGCAGCAGGTGGACGATTTTATTGCGGGCGAGGTCGATCCTGTCCTTGAATCGGAAAAGATGAGCGCCCATATCTCGGTTGACCTGAAGGTTTGAAAAACAGGGGCAGAGGGACAAAGAGACAAAGGGACAGAGTGAGAAAAAGCACGAAAATCCGTAATAGAAATTTCGTCGGTTACCTCGATAGCGCATGCAAAGGCAGTCAGTGGATTTAAAATCGGCGGCCCTCGATATTTTCTCTGAAGCGGTCAGAGCCGCAGACCCGTTCCGCGGAGTACAGAACGCAGTCCGGGTCGAGGACTGCTCAATCGTTGTAGCAGGTGAGCGGTATCCTTCCGACCGTTACACGAAGGTGTATGTCATCGGCGGCGGTAAAGCGTCCGCGCGGATGGGAGAGGCGCTGGAAACAGTGCTCGGCGACCGGATTACCGGCGGCTGGATCAATACCAAGGACGGTCATGGGGTTTCCCTCGACCGTATCACGGTTCATGAGTGCGGACATCCCGTTCCGGACGAACGTGGAATCTACGGTACACGACAGATTCTGGAAATACTCGATAAAGAAGCCGATGAGCATACGCTCGTCATATGCCTGCTTTCCGGCGGCGGTTCGGCGCTCATGCCTGCGCCTGCGGAAGGAATAACGCTCGGCGAAAAACAGGAGGTAACCGGCCTTCTCCTCAGGGCGGGCGCCTCGATCGGCGAATTGAACGCTGTCCGGAAACATCTCTCGCGTCTCAAGGGCGGGGGAATGGCGCGGCTTGCTTTCCCGGCCCGGCTTCATCTTCTGATTCTTTCCGATGTAATCGGCGATCCTCTCGATGTTATCGCTTCAGGCCCCGGCATCGGCGACACAAGCACATTCGGCGACTGTGTCGGCATATGTACCCGTCTGGGGATTATGAACGAACTTCCCGCAAGCGTCCGAACCCGTTTTCTGAACGGTGTTCAGGGGACAATCCCCGAAACGGCGAAAGCGGGCGATCCGCTCCTCGCTCCGGTTGTCAACACACTTATCGGAAATAACCGCATGTCGGTGGAAGCGGCCCGTAAACGCGCCGAATCGCTCGGATTCAACACCCTCGTGCTCACCACGACACTCGCAGGAGAGGCATCATGTGCGGGAACCTTTTACTCGTCGGTGGCGTCTGAGATACATACATCCGGGAATCCTCTGCAGCCGCCCGCCTGCATCATTACGGGCGGAGAGACCACGGTTACGGTCAGGGGCAATGGCAAAGGAGGCCGTAACCAGGAGATGGCGCTCACTGTCGCCCGCTGTCTCGCGGGAATGGATAATTTCGTTTTTCTCAGTGCGGGAACGGATGGAACCGACGGTCCCACCGATGCAGCCGGAGGAATGGTTGACGGCAGCTCGATACGGCGCGGCGATGAAAAGGGACTCGATGTCAATGCATATCTCGAAAACAATGACTCATATAACTATCTCAAGGCTGTCGACGGTCTCGTCATGACCGGGCCGACCGGGACGAATGTAATGGATATTCAAATACTGCTTGCGGGAGAATCCTGATATATGAACAATAAACGGACATTTTTTACAAATGTGGTCGCTGCTCTGCTTGTTTTCGGATGCCTTCAGGCGCGGACAGCCCTCGGTACGGATAATTTCGCCGGGGATTTCCTCACGCTCGGTTCGGGCGCCCGTCTTCTCGGCATGGGGAATGCCGCGGTCGCTTCTGTTTCCGACGCCACTGCATCGTACTACAATCCCGCATCGCTTGTCCTGCTGAACTCGAAAGAGGCCAACCTCATGCACTCCGAGCAGTTCGGCGGTCTCGAGAATTATAACTCAGTCTCAGTCGCGGCGCCGCTTTCCGGGACGGAATATATCGGGGTAACCCTTCTTTATCTCGGCGTCGGGGACATAAAATATACCCGTGTCTGGGACCCGTCAAAAGCACCCGGGGATTCGAACCGTGTCGAAATTGCATCACACGAGGATGCTGCTGACTATGCGCTTTACCTGTCGGCGGCTAAGAAATTCTCCAATAATCTCGGCGTCGGCGCTTCGGTGAAGGTGATCCGGCGATCGGTCGGCCAGGATACAGCGTTCGGCTACGGGATCGACCTCGGTGCAAGGTACGCCCTGAACGAGCACTGGATTTCCGGTATCAACCTGCGGGATATAACCGGCACAACCATAGCGTGGGATGGTCACGCCGATGACCGTATCTCCCCGACTATGGACGCCGGAGTCGTTTACAAGGATGTCCTGCCCTTTTTCGGAGGGAAGTATCTGCTCTCCGCATCGATGCTTTTCTTCGGCGATTCACCGGAGATCAAGGGAATTCAGACCATGCATTTCGGCATGGAATACCTCATCAACGATTATATTGCCTTCAGGGCGGGAGCTTCCGAGAGCAGCGGTACATTCGGGCTCGGATTGCTGAGGCTGCCGCTCATTTCATCATCCTCACTGGATTATGCTTTCCTTTCGCACGAAGACCTGGACAGCACGCACCGCATTTCCATGACTGTTCGTTTCTAACCATTCAGGTATATCATAACAGTTTGCAACCGGCTGAGAACGGATAGGGAATATGACTGTGGACACTGATTCGGCAAATACCAGTAAAGCGCACGTTTGCGGTTTTGTTGCGATTGCCGGACTGCCGAATGCGGGAAAATCGACACTTCTGAATCGTTATATGAAGGAAAAAGTATCGATTGTCTCCAACAAGCCTCAGACTACGAGGGTTAATGTTACATCCATTCTGACAACAAACGACTACCAGATTATATTTGTCGATACGCCGGGAATCCTCAAACCCAGGTATAAAATGCAGGAAGTGATGGCCTCTTTCATCACTCGCGCCGTCGAGGAATCGGATGTGATTCTGGTTATTGCCGATGTGTCCGCTTTTAAAGGACCGTTCCATTCGGAGTTTGAGGAATTTGCAGCAAAAATCGATGCATCTCGTGCTGTTGTCGCCCTCAATAAAATCGACCTCGTAAAAAAAGCCTCGCTCCTCGAAATTATCCACGAAACATCACAACTCTTCCCCGGTTGCGAAATTGTTCCGGTTTCGGCCATTGACGGCGATGGAACGGAGGAACTCCTCTCTGTAATCCTTGCGAAGCTTCCGCAAAGCCCCGCGCTTTATCCCGGTGATGTGATTTCCGATGCGCCCGAACGTTTTTTTGTATCCGAGCTTATCCGTGAAGCGATTTTTCTGACCATGAAGCAGGAGATTCCATACTCGAGCGCTGTGATAATCGACAGTTTTGAAGAAAAAAAGCCGAAAGTGGTCATCCATGCCTCGATTTTGGTTGAAAAAAAATCGCAAAAACCTATTATTATTGGTAAGAATGGTTCTACGATCAAGGACATAGGTTCCAAAGCCCGTCACGGGATAGAATCGTTCCTCGGAAAGGACGTTTTTCTCGATCTTCGTGTCAAGATACGCGAGGACTGGCGTAACAAGGACGCCTTTTTGCGCGAGATCGGACTGATAAAGAAATAAAGAAAGGGGACGCCATGAAAATTCTCGTCGTGGGAAGCGGGGGCCGCGAACATGCGCTCGTCTGGAAGCTTGCTCAGAGCCCTGCCGCTGCTGCGATATATGCAGCTCCCGGAAATCCCGGCATCTCGGAGTACGCCCGATGCGTGAAAATAAAGGCGGACGACCTGTCGGGCATCGGCAAGTTTGCCCTCGGCGAGAAAATCGATCTTGTCGTGGTCGGTCCCGAGATTCCCCTGTGCATGGGTATAACCGATCTTCTCGAAGAGGCGGGCATTGCAGTGTTCGGCCCCTCTTTCGGGGCGGCTCAAATCGAGGGTTCCAAGGCGTTTTCGAAACGGATCATGCGTTCCTGCGGCATCCCGACAGCCGAATTTGGTAGTTTTACCGATTTCGGGAAAGCATCGGCATATGCAGTTTCTCTCGGCGGAGACATGTGGATAAAGGCGAGCGGCCTTGCCGCCGGAAAGGGCGCCGTATATGCTGCAAATCCCGCTGAGGCGCAGAAGATACTAAAGACCATGATGCTCGATGATGCGTTCGGCGAATCCGGTCATACGGTCGTTATCGAGGAAAACATGACGGGCGAGGAAGCTTCCATATTCGCTTTGTGCGATGGATCGACATACAAGCTGCTCGTTTCATCGCAGGACCACAAACGCGTTTTCGACGGCGATACGGGACCGAATACCGGCGGTATGGGTGCGTATGCTCCCGCTCCCCTCGTCTCGAAACCGCTCATGGACAGGATCGAACGCGAGATACTCCAGCCGACTCTCGACGGTATGGCCCGCGAAGGAGTACCCTACAAAGGTCTCCTGTATGCCGGGATCATGGCGACCTCCGACGGCCCGAAAGTGGTTGAGTTCAACTGCCGGTTCGGCGACCCCGAAACCCAGGCGGTTCTGCCGCTCCTCGACGGCGATCTGGCGGAAATACTTCTTGCGTGCGCCAGGGGGAATGTGTCCGGCACGCATGTCGGTGTTTCCGATGGCTTTGCGCTCTGCGTCGTCATTGCATCCGGCGGATACCCGGGTTCCTACGCCAAGGGTATGACAGTCAATGACATAGACGAGGCAGAATGTATAGAGGGCGTAAAAGTGT
>JAJFUH010000196.1 GCA_021372535.1 bacterium | reverse complement strand
ATACCTTTCTCCTGTATTTTGCAGGACATACAATATGGTATAACAGGAGACTCTTATTATGTCTTTTCAGGATGTGTTCGCTCATCCTGACAATATAACCCCGGAGTAGAACTCCGAGGAATTCTTTTGATTAATTTTTCTTTGACGAACGTAATCATAATGAGTATACTATTTCATTCATTTATTTCCTTGGAAAATACGGTTTAACGCACTGCCCCGGCGCAATCGTTGGGGAATTCTCTGTTTAAAAGGAGCACACATGAAAAAAATGATCGTTCTGACTGTGGCGGTTGCCGGCATGGTTCTGTTCCTCCAGTCGTGCGGTTCCCAGATGTCCGTACCGCCCAAGACACATCCGGATGTCAGCGGCTGGCAGAGCCTGTTTGCGCCGGATTTATCCGATGCGGTGTTTCCGGCCGGGATTTGGACGGTTGAGGGCGGCGTCATGACCGCCAGCGAAGACCAGTGTATCTGGACCAAAAAGGATTATGCGAATTTCGTGCTCGACCTCGAATTCAAGACTGCGGATGGCACCAACAGCGGAGTCATCGTGTACTGCACCGATGTGAAAGACTGGATTCCCCATTCGGTGGAGATACAGATTGCGGACGATTTTGCCGAGCAATGGGCGAAAAGCCCGAAAACATGGCAGTGCGGCGCTATTTTCGGTCATCTTGCCCCAAGCATGAGCATGGTTAAAAAACCCGGCGAATGGAACCGTTTCACTATCACATGCATGGGAAAAATGATCTATGTCATGCTGAACGGGATGCAGGTTACGGAGATGAACATGGACCTGTGGAAAAACGCGAAAACCAACCCCGACGGGAGCGAAATCCCGGCATGGCTGAGCACGCCGTTTTCAGAGCTTCCCACCCACGGATTCATAGGATTCCAGGGAAAACATGCCGGAGCACCTATCTATTTCCGGAATATCAAGATAAAAGAATTGAAATAAGGAAAAAGTGAATAAACTTGTCCACGGTATGAAAAAGACCCCGGATTATGGTAACTCCGGGGTTTTTTTTATATCTCATGGAGGGCAACCGACAAGTATCTTCAAGATTTCGGAATTTTATCGGGATACCATGGTTTTTACCGGTTTTTTTCTTCATCCTGATCCAGAATTTTCCGGACAGTCGTGAGAAGCTCCCTGAAAGAATAGGGTTTGCTCATGATTCCTTTCGCCCCGGTTTTTATGGAGTCTGTAGCATAGAGTTCAGATGAATATCCGCTTACGATTATGATCCTGACCTCCGGATTGATCCTGAGAAGCTCCTGCAGGCATTTACCTCCGCCCATTCCGGGCATGACCATGTCCAGAATGACGAGATCGATCTTTTCTTTATTCTCCCGATAACACTCCAGAGCATGTTCGCCATCCTGTGATAATAATGTGGTGTATCCAAACTTGTTAAGCATTTTTTGGGCCATTTCACGGATTGCTTTCTCATCATCCACGAGCAGGATAACTTCACTTCCTCCCTTGATGGGAGAATCTGTCACTTTTTCTTCAGGTGCTTTCTCCTGATGTTCAATAGCCGGCAGATAGATATCAAAGCTTGTTCCCCGCCCGGGTTCGCTGTTACACGCGATGGAACCGCCGTGATTCTCGATGATACCATAGACCATGGCCAGGCCCAGACCGGTTCCTTTTCCGATTCCCTTTGTGGTATAAAAGGGTTCGAAAATGTGCTCCATAGTCTCCCTGTCCATTCCACACCCGGAATCCGATACCGTGAGGCGTACGTACTTTCCGGGCTTCATTCCGGGATATTGTTTGCAACACTCCCTGTCAAGCTCCGTATTACCCGTGGCAATCGCCAGCCTGCCCCCGTCGGGCATGGCATCCTTGGCATTGACCGCAAGGTTCATAAGTACCTGTTCAAGCTGTACGGGATCGGCGTTGACCGTCATGAGGTCCGCCCCGAGATTGAGCTCGATTTTTATCATCTTCGGGATAGTCCGCGACAGAAGCTTCTCGATATTGAGTATTTCGCGGTTCACATCCACCGGCTGGAGTATACTCTCCACTTTACGGCTGAAGGTGAGGAGCTGACGGGTCAGCTCGGAACCTCGCGCAGCTGCGTGCATGATCTCCTGGAGTTCATGGCAGTCGGGATCATTTCTCGTGCTCTCTATCAGGAGAAGTTCGGCGTACCCGCGGACTGCCTGAAGGAGATTGTTGAAGTCATGTGCAACACCGCTGGCCAGAGTACCGACAGCCTCCATTTTCTGCGCCTGGAAAAGTTGCGATCTCAGGCGCTTTTCTGAACTTGTATCGACGGTGAAAGTCAATAAAGAGTATTCTCCCTGGTATTCGAGCCCCGTCAGCCATACGTTTATATCGAATCGCTCTCCGCTCTTTTTCTGTCCGATTGTTTCAAAAAAGACAGGGGTATCACGACCGGCAATTTTTTCTCCGAATATCCTTAAAACAGAATCCCTCTTTTCGGGGGGATACAGCATCTCAAGAGGAATATCGAGAATCTCATCGACTTTCTCATATCCGTACATTCTGACACAAGCCATGTTGGCATAAACATACCTTCCGCGCTGACTGATTCTGATCGCTATGGGAGAAGATTCGTTGATGAGACGCATCTTTTCTTCCGATGCCTTGAGCGCTTCTTCAGCCCTCTTGCTGGCGGTAATATCGTGGATGGTCTCTATCGCTCCGACAACGCTCCCGTCGGAGTTGTAAAGAGGCGAAGCTTTACCCCAGAGGTAAATACCGCCTTTCATTTCCGGGATAAAGATTTCCGCCACAAGAGAGTTGCCTTCTCTCGAAATATATGAGTATTTCTTTTCGATTTCATCTTCCGGCTTGTTCACGAGGTCAATCAGAATCGGCCGCGGTTTTCTGTAAAAGTACTTTGAATATTCATAATTCCCTTTTCCAAGAATATCTTTCGTTTTACATCCGGTCAGCTCTTCTATGGCACGGTTCCATGCGATTACTTTTCCCTCACGGTCGATTACAAAAGCCGCTTCCGGCAGGAAGTTGATGATGTCTGCGAGGCGTCGCTTGGAATTTCTGAGGGCTTCCTCGGCCTGATTTCTCTCCGTTATGTCTTCCCCGATGGACTGGTATTCAATGACAGTGCCGAGTTCATCGAAAAGAGCGTGATCTGTCCAATACTGAAAACGTTCCCCTGCCGGTGTAATAACCATATGCTCGTACGATGCAACAGGATTGTCACGGTTCAGAGCCTTGAAATGCGCCCTGATCAATTCGTGTTCCTCCTCAGGCACCAGTTCGAGAAAACTGTGCCCTATCAGGTCTTCACGGTTTTTGTTAAAATATCTGCAGTATTCGTCATTGACATAGGTTATTACTGCTGTTACCGGCAGGAAACGGCAGATGAGAACAGGCAGATTTTCCACAATACCACGATATCTCTCCTCACTTTTCCGTAAAGAGTCCATAGCCTGTTTGAGCCCGGTTATATCCTGTGCAAATACAGCAACGGCTTCAACTTTGCCGTATTGATTCAAAACAGGATAGAAGTTTATATGGAAGTAAATTCCTTTTCTTATATTTTCGAAATGAGCCGGTTTACCGGTACGGACAACCTTATCAAAATACAACTTTCCCCGTTGTTCCATATCATCAAAAAGACCATGTATTCCCAATCCGATAAGCTCATCGGGAGTTCTGTTCAATCTTTGAGCACCGGTACTGTTTACCGTCAGAATGATACCGTTTGAGTCTGCAAGGATCAGTGTTTCGAGAGTAGCGTTGAGAATCGCACTATATCTTTCTTTGTTTAACCTGAGTTCATTTTCCGCTTTTTTTCGGGCGCTGTCCTGTCTGTCCCGTTGCAACCGTGCATTGAGAATAGGGGCAATATAGCCTGCAATGGTCTCCATCAACTGCTCATCATCTTCGGTATAATCAGTCTCCCTGTTGGCCAGTGATAAAAGCCCGATCACCTTCTCCCGAAAAATGATGGGCACAGTGAGAAATCTGTCTATGGAGATATGTCCTGCAGGCACATGAAAGGGTCCGTCGTTAGAATAGAATGACTTCATTTCTCTAAGGGCCCTGCCCCAGAGGCCGCCCCATTTTTCAGGGGGAAATACTATCGTTTTATCTGGTATCTTGCACTTTCCCCAAATGTCTCTTGTAAGGGAAGGGATAACCAGATTACCATACTCATCGATATATCCGAAAATCCCATACTTACTGTCCATCATCTTGAGTATATAATCCAGTACTTCACCATACATTTCCTCGTCGGGAACGGTAAGGAATATATTGGCAATGGTGTTCCTGATCACAAGCTCTTGTTTTGAAAGATTCAATTCTTCCAATGTCCGCTTGAAATCTGTAATATCCGTTATTGTCGCTAATGCTATATCGAATTCAGGGAGAAATGAAATATGGGATAAAATGTTGATATATCTACCGTCGAATGTCAGATTTATTGTTTCACCCTCAAAATATTCTTCTCCCTGAAGATATGCTATGACAGAACCAGTGAACATATTATATGATTCCGGAGTATGCTGTTTTCCAAACTCCGCTATCAGTACTTCCTTTGATGGAGCCCCATACATTTTAACCGTTGTATCATTTACATCAAGTAACCTGATTGATGAATTGATTTTTCTTACTACTTCAGGATTCTCATTAAAGTATTTTCTGAAATCAGTGATCCCTTCTGCTTTTATTTCATCCAAAATCATCCGTGTTTCACTGCAATCATATTCCCAGAAAGAAGCAGCAGTCGTATTGAATATCGTGCGATATTGAATTTCATTTTTTATGAGCGTTTCTTCAGCTTTCTCCCTGTCGGTGATATCAGAAACAACGGTGACTATTTTGGTCACATTCCCATCTTCGATAATAGGTATTTTTTTTGCTTCAGTAATGATTTCTTCATCTTTAATTATCGTTTTCTCTTTCGAGATCATACATTTCCCCGTATTAAATACCTGAAGATATTCATCGCGAACTGTTTCAGGTAAAAACGGGAACACTTCAATGACAGAACGCCCGATTACCTCTGTCGCCAAGTCCAATTTTTTATTCATCTCTAAGATAGTTTTATTGACAAAAGTAACCCTCAAGTCTTTATCGACCACATGTATCATATCTGAACTGGCATCTATTGTTGTTCGGTAGTTTTCCTGAGCTTTTCCAATCATATCCCGAGCCCGTTTGAGTTCGGTTATGTCATTCCAGATATATATAACAGAGTAAACATATCCGTCTTTTTTTAATGGAGCAGCATGAACCTCGAATTCCCGGATTTCTTTTCCGGGAAGCTCAACCAGAGTTTCAAATACGATACTTTCCTGACCTGTTTTTACCGTTTTGAAAGTGTTCGAAAACAGTTCGGGATTATTCCCGGGATAGATATCCAGAACATTCTCATTCCGAGTTTCATCAGGATTCAAACCATGCAGTACCGTAAAAGCCGAATTCGCATACACAATATTCCCTTCGCCATCAGTGATACACATCGGGTCCGGAAGCATATCACATGCGATTCGGAAGAGCTCATCACTTTTCTGTAATTCTTCCAGTTCGGCGATGAGCCGTGCACTGGTTTTGTTTATATTATTCATGAGAATCCTGGCGATACAGTTAGCCGTAGTGTTTTCAAGAGATGCCGAAACCGGTTCAGAATGAAGGAGCTCATGTCACCCCGAACTTATTTCAGGGTTCATTGCTCACTTTATCATCTCACTGAACACAAGTTGATAATAATCAGACATTATAAAATACAGGTCGATTAATGAAAAGGGCTCGTGTTGATTGTTCCAACAGAGCCTGGGAATTTCCACGTTTTTGGAGGCGCCATCCGGATTTGAACCGGAGAATAAAGGTTTTGCAGACCTCTGCCTTACCACTTGGCTATGGCGCCCGATGAAAACATTACCTTTATATTAAAATAAGTGATTTCACGGCAAAAATCAATATGATTTATCGGTGATATATCGTGGAAATGCAGCCATCTTACCGTTCCGTGTTTCCGCCCCTGTCAGTTCCGTGTGATCGTATCTCCTTAAAATAACAGTATATAAGCGCGGCATATTTCGGCCCGATACCGGGTGCTGCTGCGATCTCCTCCTCGCCGGCGCCACTGATCGCGGCAACTGACCCGAAGTGTTTGAGAAGCACCTCCGCTTTTTTCGGCCCGATTCCCCTGATGCCGGTAAGTGCGGTCGAAATGGTACGTTTCGTCCTCAGTTTCCGCTGGTAGGTAACAGCGAAACGGTGCGCCTCGTCACGGATGCGCTGGAGCAGATGAAGCGCCGAGGATGTCTTGGGAATGTTCTGGGCATCCTGCGCGCCCGGCAGGAATACCTCCTCGAGACGCTTCGCAAGACCGGCAACCGGCTGGCTGTCCAATCCAAGTTTCCTGAGCACCTTGAGCGCACTCGAAAGCTGCCCCTTGCCGCCATCCACGAGCAGGAGGTCGGGGAGTTCCTTTTCCTCGTCGACACGCCGCGAGAAATACCGTGATACAACCTCCTCCATGCTCATGAAATCATCGATACCTTCCACCGTCGCGATTTTAAAGTGCCGGTATTCCTTTTTTTCGGGCCGGGCGTTTCTGAAAAACACGAGCGATGCCACCGTATCGGTGCCGCCTAAATGGGAAATGTCAATGCAGGCGATTGTCCGCGGCGGTTTTTTCAGCTTCAGGTCGCGCATGAGGGCGAGGAGAACACCCGGTACTGCGTCTTTCATGCGGTCGCGTTTTTCCGCACGTTCCCTGATGATCATCTCGGCGTTTTTGGCGGTCATTTTAAGGAGACGGACTTTTTCACCCCGTGACGGATAGACGAAACCGACCCTGTGCTTCGCCCTGTTCGACAGAAGAAGCTCGATATCCCCGCTTTCGTCGGGTACGACCGGAAGGTGAATCTCGGGCGGCACGGAATCGGCCTCAAGATAATGCTGAGTGAGAAAAGCGGCGAGCATTTCGGATGACGATGTATACTTGAGACCGCTCATGATGTAATCCTTCTTCCCGAGAATCCGCCCTTCGCGTATTTCCATGAGCACTACACATGCCTCGTTATCGAGTATATGGTAGTTGACCACATCCCAGTCACTGGTCATATGCTCTGTCGAAAAAGCCTGTTTCCGCTCGGTCACTTTCCGGACAGAGCCGATGAGATCACGGATGGAGGCAGCCCGCTCGAACTCAAGAGCTTCCGATGCCGCGAACATACGATGTTCGAGGTCGCGGATAAGGTCTTCGTTCCTCCCGAGAATAAAATGTACTGCATCATCGACAAAGCGGTTGTATTCCTCGATGCTGATCGAGCCGGTGCACGGGGCGCTGCAGCGTTTTATCTGGAAATCGAGGCAGGGCCGTGTTATCGCCGGGGACGGCAGCTTGTGTTTGCATGAGCGGAGGGGGAATATGGAATGAACGAGCTCGAGCGTTTTCCGGACTGCGCGGACATCGGTGTACGGCCCCAGATACCGTGAGCCGTCATCGACGATCTTCCGTGTCAGGAAAATCCGCGGTACGGGTTCCTTTGTTATCCTTATGAACGGGTATCGCTTGTCGTCCTTGAGGCGGACATTGTATTTCGGCTTTTTCGCCCGTATGAGGTGAGCCTCGGTGACAAGGGCTTCGATATCCGAATCGGTGACAATATAATCGAGGTCCGCGGCATGGCTCATGAGCCAGGGCACCTGCGCCCTGCCGTCGCCCTCCTCGCGGAAATATGACAGCACCCGCGCGCGGAGGTTCTTCGCCTTGCCGACATAGAGAATCTTCTGCTGGGCATCGAGCCACAGATAAACGCCGGGATTGGTGGGAAGAATTCCGGCTTTTTCCCTTAACTTTTCTTTATCCGCGATCATACCTTGAGGTCCACGAGCTCCGTTTCCATGGTCAGCAGATCGAGGAGCACGACGGTGGAAACTCCGGTCAGCCACGAACAGCTCTCCCCGGGATTGATAACGAGCGGTCTGCCGGGGCGGATATCAATCTTATGAAGATGGCCGTACACGATCACATCGATGTCTTCACGGCTGACGAACGTGTCGAGATTCACAGGGTCGTGCATGACAACGAAGCGTTTGCCCGAATAGTCGAATTCATGAGGCGGCTCATGAATCGACCCGATTTGCGAGAACTGGACGGAAAGCCCCTTTTTTTCACCGTCGTTGTTGCCGAATACGCCGATAAACCGCGCTTCCAGTTTCCCGAACTCCCGTATAGTGAACGGGGCCACATAATCGCCGGCATGAATCACGAGCGAACAGCCCTTACGGTTGAACAGATCAACCGCCTTTTGTATTGCTTTACGGTCATCATGGCTGTCGCTCATGATGCCGACAAGATTTTCATGCATCATGGTTTCTCCTGAGCAGTTCATAATCATCAAACAGCATGTTAAAAACTGGCGGTCCGGTATAAACCCATTTCATGGAATCCGGAACAGAACGATTCGGTATCCGCATGCATTGTTCAATCGAGTGTACTGTTCTCTTCCGGTAATTCTCCACAAATCCACACTGAAATATATTGTAATACATTAATTATAAATAGAATATTGACTTTCGAGATTTGTAAATTGTAAATCCCGTTGAAAAACCCGTCGTTCACAGCCGGTTCCGGAAAAAGAATGGATGCTGTTCGAGCGGGCCGAAGGCTCGTGAGTTCACACATTCCCGAAAAACGGGCAGTGACGGGGAAAAAGGCTTTTCACGGGCGCTTTTTCCTTTGGATACTTTCCTTTGGGCGCGCAAAGGAAAGTATTATATTAAAGGTATTCTGGAAAAAGGGGGGTAGCCTGTACTGTTCTTTTTACTTGACAATCTAATGAAAAGTATGCGAAATTGCAAAATGAGTAAATGAGCAAAAAACAATCACAGTGGTTTGAAAACATTTATATGAACGATAAACCGGAAAAAGACAGTAACTACTACTATGAGCTCGGCATCCGTGAATTGGATTCGGGACATATCGACAAGGCAATTTCGGCATTCAAGAAAGCCATCAAATCCAATCCCCGCGATCCGCGGCCATACAGCAATCTCGGCATAGCCTACGAGCTGGCGCGGAACTTCGAAAAAGCCCGTCTGGCATATGAAAAAGCGATTGAAATCAATCCCCGCAATCCCTCGACTTTAAACAATCTTGCCGGGCTGTCGGTAAGCGAGGGCAGACCTGACGCCGCTGTACTGCTCTATGAATCCGCCATTACTTCGGACCCGATGTTCATCGAGCCGTATCTGAATATCGCCCGCCTGTTCATGGAAATCAACTCATTCGGCATGGCTGAACCGTATCTGAAGAAAATCCTTGAAATGGACCCCGGAAATATCGAAGCCCATAACATTCTCGGTATAATCATGAACCTGACCAACCGCTCCGAGGATGCCGTATCCCATTTTCAGGAAGCGCTGAGAAACGATGCAAATCAACCAGCGGTTTTCTCCAACCTCGGCACAGCTTTTAGGGACATCGACGATAAAAAACGCGCTATTCTCGCTTTCGAAAAGGCGATCGAACTCAATCCGGAGAATCTCACCGCGCTCAACAATCTCGGCCTCCTGTACCGTGAGACGGGAAAATTCGACAAGGCGGAAGAATTGTTCAGGTATTCGATAGAGCTTGCCCCCGAGAATCCGTTCCCTCATTTCAATCTTGCGGAGCTCTACATTCATCTTGGCGAGTACGGGAAAGCGCTCGACAATCTTAAAAATTACATCCTTCTCGTCCCCCTCGATATGGATATCCTCTATAAGACAGCCGGTATAGCCCGAATGGAAAACAGGCTCGGCGAATTGAAAGCCGACATGGCACGTTTCATCCGTGAAGCCGACACTGCCGACGCCCGTGTGGCTGTGGTCAGACAGTGGCTTGAAAGTGCCGAAAACTCCTGACGGCACCGTTAATACAATACCCTATTCCATTACATTTTTCACTGTAACATACCACGCATTGTCGTAATAATACTATTTCTCCTTTTTATATCAGACCAATCGATAAATGCACTTTTATTCTCTGTTTTTTCACTGAATCCAGAATAATAATGTATACTGTATTCAATAAAAGAGATTGCTGGGGTAAAATTGTTAATAAAAATTAACAATAAAGAAAAAAAATTAAACCTTTTATATGGTACAGTCGTCGAAATGTCGGGCAAGTATACCCCACATACCAACATTTAAAAGAAGGAGCATGGTATGAATAAACACATCATCCTCACCAGTTTCATCCTCACCGCAGTGGCATGCCTAGTTATTGCATCAGCGGTGATGGCCCAGCCACCGCAGTTCACACCACCGACGCCGGAGAGCATAGTTGAGCAGATTGACAAGGCGGCAAAGCTTTCCGACGATCAGAAGGCTCAGATTTTAAAAATTTACCAGGATGCGGCAGCCAATGCCCAGCAGGGCGGAAGACGCGGCGGGTTCTTCGGCGGAGCAACCTTGGAAGCCGTTGAAAAGGTTATGACTCCCGATCAGGTGAAGAAATGGCGCGAATTCACCCTTAAACAGAGCATTGACAGAAGGATTACCCAGATCGATCAGGCAGTCACCCTGACCGCAGAGCAGAAGACCAAAATTACTCCGGTTATCGAGAAAGAGGTCAATGCACAGAATGCCCTTATGGCCGAGATGAGAAAACAGGGTGAAAACGCGGACCGCGAGGCTATGCGCGACAAAATGACGGAAATCCGCAGCGCCACGGACAAAGCGCTCGAATCGATTCTCACCAAAGATCAGCTTGAAAAGTACAATGCCATGCCCAGAAGAGGAATGCGGAGACAATAAACAGGCTTAATCGCCAGTCATAATCCGTAATTTCCATATTTATCAGCAGAGGGAAAAGACACACGGGAATGTACTCCTTTTTTCCCCTTTTACCTTGTGCCATGTTCCGTGTGTCTTTTCCCGGTATTACTTTATCGTCAATCCCGAAAGCCCCATTCCTGTCCCGAACCACACAACTCCCGCACTGTCCGCTGAAATGCAAAACACCGTGTTGTCGAGGAGACCGTCCTCAACCGTATAGGTCTTCCATGCTGTGCCGTCGAAGCTCGATACTCCGCTGTCCCTCGTGCCGAACCACTTGACGTTGTCTCCATCCACACCGGCGGCACATACTGCATTGCTTGCAAGCCCGCTGTTATCTGTAGCGTAAGTCGTCCACGTTGCGCCGTCGAAGCTCATAAGCCCGCCGTTCAGCACGCCGAACCACTTGACGTTGTCGCGGTCGACAGCGACGGCGACGATACTGTCGTTGGCGAACCAGTTTGTCTCGCTCGTATAATTCTTCCAGACACCGTTATCGAAACTCGATATTCCCCGGGCAGTGCCGAACCATGTGATATTGTCGGCATCGACCGCGACCGCCCTGATAAGGTTGTGCGGGAGATCGCTGTTTTCTGTGGTATATGTATGCCATACTCTCCCGTCGAACCTGAGTACGCCCCTGTCCGAACCGAACCACTTGACGTTGTCATGGTCGACAGCGGCGGCGTTGATTTTCGTACACGAATTTTCTTCGCCGGGAGGATATGCCTTCCACAGTTTACCATCGAAGCTTGCAATTCCTCTGTCCGCTGATCCGAACCACACGATCCCGTCATGATCGACAGTAAGAGCGGTAATCCGGTTTCCGGCCGGATTTGTTTTTTCGTCGTAGTTTACCCAGCCCGAATCAGCTGCCCGGAAAACTCCGGATTTTTCTATTCCTATCCAGAGTCTGCCGTCCTCTCCGACAGTCATGGCCTTTACTTTCGGGTGCAGGGAATCGTGCACGGGACTTGCATACGATGTCCATGTCGAACCATCGAAAGATGACACTCCGTTATTATACGTTCCGAACCATATACTGCCCGTTTCACCGATTGCGACCGAATTCACTTCATTGCCTGCCAGACCGCTGTTTTCGCTCGTGTATTTTTTCCACGATTTTCCATCATAACACGCTGCACCGCTTCCACGCGAGCAAAACCACACCCTGTTCAATGCATCGATTGCAATCGAGGTTACAAAATAAACCGAATCCAGGGAATGCCACGCTTTCCCGTCGAACCATGACGCTCCTTCCCAAGTACCGGCCCAGACAACGTTGTTTTTATCCACCGCGACCGTATTGACATAGTTATCGACAAGACCGTTTTCTGAAGTGTAGACTGTCCAGTCTTTCCCGTTGTAGCTCCAGACACCGCTCTGTTTCGTGGCGAGCCAAAGCACATCATTGTGGTCAACAGCGATTGCGCAGACGGTTTCCACGTGTTTGTTATTCTTCTCAGGAATGCAGGGAGTAAATTCTATTCCGTCAAAGCTGACCAGACAAATCCCATCGTTGTTTTTTACACCGCCGAACCATATTATTCCCCTGGAGTCGGAACATATTGCGTTTATATCTGTCATAGCGATACCGCTGTTTCCGGTGTCAAAGGTCTTCCATACCTTTCCGTCGAACCGCGAAACGCCTTTACCTTTGCACGAACACCATACCGTTCCAAACCGGTCGACTGCCACAGCCGTAACATCATCACCCGGGATTCCGCTGTTCACCGTTGCATAAGTAGCCCACAAACGGCCGTCATAGCTCGATACTCCGCCGGTGGCGGTTCCGAACCACAGTGTATGGCCGCTCCCTCGGGCGATTGATCTGACTGTGGACGACCCCGGACCGTTGTAAAACTGCGAGTGATGTATCCATGTCTCATCGGAATACGATTTGTACGACGGACAAAGAATTGCAGAGAACAGGACAATAACGGACGTCATTTTTAACAGTGTCGGCATATATCGAGTTCTCCTGAAGATTTGCATTATACTGCCGCTCAGGCGAATAAATAATGATACTGATATCAGGAATAGTTGCTGAAACCAGTTCAGCATGCGGTGCTCATGTCAACCTGAATTTATTTCAGGGTCTATTGTACAACTTATTATTTCACAGAATGCAACTTGGAATGACAGTATATTCATAGTGGAACATGTAATATCTAAAAAGGTAAATTTACTACAGTAAAAATATTTGTCAAATCGTTTCTTATACAAATAATCATTTTTTAGAAAAAAAAGGCATCTCCGGGAAGGAGATGCCTTTATCTGTCAATGAAATAAACGTGCAGGTCACGGCCGCAGGGTCATAAACACTTTCGGCTGGTTTATATCATACCACTTATGTTCGGCCGAATTGACTGCAACACGGTTTACTGTCAGGTTTTGGCCGTTCTCGTCAGTGTAGCCCCAGCCGGCCATCTGGATGAAATAGAGCTTGCCGTTCTGGGCTTTACCCAAAAAGAGCACGATATGGCCACCCGTTCCGGCAAAGGTGATGACCGGCTCGATTTTAGCCGCCTCGGCGAGTTTAGCCTCGGTGCTCAGAGCGGGATCGATATAGGTCTGGTGGTCGGAAGCGAGGAGAATAAAATTCGGCCACCTGCCGGTTACGAAACCGAAGCAGTCGATAACAACACGCCCGGTCCCCGAACAGTCGCGCTTGTTCTGCTGATCGGCCCAGCCGTATGGCTCGTCCAGCATCTTGAAAAACTGAGTGATTACATTTCGCTTGGTGTAGGGGAGATACCCGACATGGACATCGGCATCGGGTTTCACATAGCCTTGCGTCATTCCGAGCGAACCGTCGGCCATGCGGTAAGGCAGGCTGACCGTATAACCCTTTCCGGTCTGTTTTATAAGTGGCACGGTGGCGGACATGTAGAAATATCGTATAAAGTTCCTGAATTCAGGGTCGCCGTACAGAGGAACCTTGCTGCCGGTCGCCATGAGAAAGTTTTTGTCTTCAACAAGCTTCCTTATCGTTTTTCTGTCTGCGAGGGCAATATTCTCCGCAGCCATCCAGCCCCGCGCGATCGGGCTCTGTACATAGTAGAAATCGCCGTCCGCCGACTCGTGGAGAATGGCAACCGGGCAGATGGAATACACGCCGGTTGTCTGAAAATAATCCATTTCCCACTTCGTTTCGCTGAATCCGGGAGTGGATGTAGGATACAGACGCATATCCGCGCGCTTGACAATAAGGCCGAACCTGCGCGTGATGACATCGGGCACCGCGCTGGCATTCATTTTCCCGATGATATCCTTTTTCATGCGGTCACTGTATATGGCGTTCCTGTTGTCGTAGAAATCCCGTGAAAACAGATAGTCCGTGTTGTCTTTAAGCCACACTCTCAGGCTGTCTCCCGGCACCGTATCGGGAAGACCAAGGGGCAGAATCGGATTCATGAACAGCCCTATGGACAACTTTTCGAGGTAGTTGCTTATCATCGGATCGGGTTTGCCGAACCGGTCCCGGAACTCGACATGCTTGTTCCGGAGCTTTTCGTTGAACTTCACGATTTCTTCGGGAGTCATGATGACCGTATCGGCATCGAGCTGAAGACGTATCCAGTATCCGGGCGTATTCATTTCCGGTTCCACACCGGGAAGTATATCGGGAGCGTGACGGGGTTTCGGTTCTTGCGACCACACGGGCGTTGAAAATACGGTAATCAAAACTGCAAGCCATACCACTGCAAGAACCGGACTCATTTTTTTCATAGCATCGTTTCCCTTTACGGTTATTGTTAGTTTTTCCATATGATCCGGATTATTCATGAAAATATTTATAAACAATTTTAACCACGAAGACACGGAGATACGGAGTAAGTAAATTCATGTTATGACATGTTTTATCACCACAAAGACACAAATAAATATAACAAATAGATTATACTACCATAAGTAATTATTAATCGTTCACATAAAAAAAACAAATCCGCGTTAATCCGCGTTCTATCAATTCTTTTTAATGGTACATGATACGTATCATGATATGATCTTTACCCGTGTTCCGGCGGAAAGGGAATCGCCGAGCTCCATTCCGTTCAGAATGGCAAGCTCGTCGTGCTTTTCCTTTGGTATCCCGGCACCGTCGAAAACATTCTGCAATGTACCGGCGCCATCCGTTTTTATCAGTTTGATTCTGGCCGGTGATACATTGATCAATGAAGCATCGGTGAGACGTTTGAATCCTGTTACAACCTTTTCATAAACAGTCGTGTACATACCCGCTTCATCGACCGATGAAAGCCCGTGGAAAGCAAAAACTGCCCCGTCTTTCAGGAAATAATAGGAGACGATGCCGTATCTCTGATCCCCTTCGCCAAGCACACCAACCGTTTTCACACCATCCATACCGTTGACTGTAAGGGAGCCTGAATCGAGCACTTCCACTTTATTTCCCGATACAAACCGTGTGGAAGCCTCGGCAGGCGTATTTCCCTGAGCTGCCATAAATATGATTATACTCCCCTGCTTCTCCGGAGACATGCGGACTTCGCTCGGCTGATTCGACAGTTTCCACCCGGTCGGTACGGGGAACGAGAACTTCATCTCCGGGTGATAGAATATCCCCTCTTTCACATACCCCTGACGGGGATCGTCACCGTAAACGATTCCATCAACGAGATCAAGATATTCATTCTGCCTGACAACGAATTGTTCGCCGGGATGTTTCTTCTGAAAATCGAGCGCCATCCGCTTCGTTGCCTTGATACGGTCCCCCGGATCGGGATGTGTACTCTGCCAGGCAGGCAGCGATCCGCCTTTCGGCTGCATCCGCTCGAGCGTTTTGAAAAATTCACTCATCTGAACGGCATCGTACCCGACCGAAGATGAATAGAGAACCCCGAGCTTGTCGGCCTCGCGTTCGTCGTCACGGGAAAACTTCAGAAACAGCATTGTCGTCCCCATGGAAACGAGCTGGGAATACTGCCGGAATTCTTCGGAAAAAATGGTTCCGATACCGAGCCCGATGTTCACAAGCTCGGCTTTGGAGTACCGGGCTGCGGTGTGACGGGCGTTTACATGGCCGAGCTCGTGCCCCAGGACACCGGCAAACTGCGCCTCGTTATTGAAAAAGGCGAGGATGCCCCTCGTTACGTATATATATCCGCCCGGAACCGCGAACGCATTGATGACCGGGCTGTCGAGAACAGTGAAATGATAAGGCAGGTTGGGACGGTGAGTTATCGGCGTCATCTGTTTTCCGCGGTCGGTGAACCAGTTCTGTACTGTTGTATCCTTATATAAACCGTACGATTTGACAATATCCTCGTGAGCATCGGCGCCCATCTTGATTTCCTTGCTTTCGCTCATGAGCATGATCTGAGGCTTTCGGGTCACCGGATTGATGGCGCAGCCGGAACCGACTACTATCACGGAACCGGCCAGACCCGCGATACCGGTGAGCGCCTCACGTCTCGTCAGAAAGACCATACATCCTCCATCATTCCTTTTTCTTTACATTCCACCTGATCTATGGCACAACGTGATTACATGATTACAAGAAACAAAAATATAAAAAAATATCGGAGATTGGAAAATATCTTTTATCGATACTGTTATCACGCCTCTCCGTGTTGTCCGGATTCATTTTCCGGATAAACAGTTCCCCTTCACAGAGCATTACAGTTCACGCCGTTCCGCCGGAGAATCGTTGATAATGTCCACCGCGTGATACAAAAGAAACCTGCGAAAGAAAAAGACTCGCAGGTTTCTTTATGCAAAACAGGATTTACTTCATTTTCAGACAACCCGGTTCGATGCCCAGTTTTCAAGCCACTTGTAATGCTGCGGCAGGTAAGCGCCCTTCGTTGCCGCCGCGGCATCGCTGATTTTCTTCAGCATACCTTCCTCATGGGCAGAGATCCCCGGCTTGTAAGCGGCTTCAAGGTTCTTAAAGAGCTCATCCATGCTGTTCATGGCGGTCATGGTGCAGTCGATCTCGGGAGTTTTGAACACATACCGGAGCATGGCCTGCGAAGGATTGACCTCCTTGTCGGAATAGTATCCCTCTTTCTGCGCCAGCTCGACCATGTGATCGCTTCCCATGGGTTTGATACCCAGAATACCGACACCCATCCGCTCGCAGCGTGGAATGAGGGCGGAGTAATCGTTATCGTTATATCCCTTGATGGAAAACGAACCGTTGTTGTGATGGAAGTTGTATACGATCATGATGTAATCGAGGGTGGTACCGTAATCGTCGAGATATTTCATCATGACATCCGCATCGTGGGAAACGACACCGATCGCACGGATTTTCCCGGCTTTCCTGTTCTTTTCCAGGAGCGCCATACGGTCGTCATCAACCGTATAGAGGCGGTAGAGATCGATATAATCGGTCAAAAAGGATTTCAGCGCGCCATCGATCTCATCCTGTACTTCGGGTGTCGGTTTCACGACACACAGGGATACCACCGCATCTTTACGGAATCCCTTAAGGCTCTGACCCATGGGCTTGAACTGATTGTAATTGCTGTGATCGTATACATCGTAGATATTGATGCCGCCCTCGAATCCCAGCTTGATCATCTGGTCGCGGTATTTCGGTTTGGCTATGAGTTCCTGCTTGAGGTGCGAG
>JAJFUH010000195.1 GCA_021372535.1 bacterium | reverse complement strand
GTAGTGATAGGAATGAATCCGATCACAATCTATGTTATCTCACGGGTGATCAATTTCGGAGATATCGCCGATGTATTCGTGCACGGTTTCATCGATAACCTGGGAAGCTTCCGGCCATTCTTCCAGGCATGCTGCGTACTGGGGGTAAAATGGCTTTTCCTCTATTTCCTCTACCGCCGGAAAAACTTCCTGAAAGCCTGAGCACCCGATCTTTTCACAAGATTCAATAGAACGCGGATTTACGCGGATTTGTTTTTAACCAGAATAACTCTCATGACCATAGATAGTCACAACGAAGGATGAAAATGTATGCAGGCTGCATATGGATTCCCGATTAAAGATTCGGGAATGACGGCGTTGCAGGGACATCCGACACCATGCCAAGGGTTCGGCTCTGGAAACCGTAGAGGCATTTTCGGATAAATCCGGGTTAAATAATAATAGAACAAGGATTTACGCGGATCGGACGGATTTACGCGGATTTGTTTTTAAATATCATTTTGATGTCTGCGATTAATTATTACTAAAGATAGTATTAATAATCTATTATGTCTCTTTGCGTCTTTGTGCCTTTGTATCAAAATATTTTCACGAATAATACGAGTAAATCAATTATTCATGTATACAATGGATAGTTTTTGAGATTGTTCCTCTGTCCGCAATGTATTATATACATAAACATTGCATGAGGCCGGAATACACCGGCGCTCCGGTACATGATTCAATTCCGTTATCCGTAATTACGACAAGAACTGCCACAAGACCGGTGCCGATGGTTACAATCTGTGCCGCACGCCCGGAGAATACATCATATTCTGAATGGAGAAACACCATGAAACGGAGAACATTTTTCAGCGCAACCGCCGGAACATCTTTTATTCTGGCGGGTACGGGAAACAGTCATGCTCAGGCACGGACGAAATCCGCAGCCGCTTCTTCACCCGCAGGAACGATGACCTTTGAGACCGCACAGCTCGATAAATATCGCAGACAATATGAATACGATCTGTTCGAAGATTATATCCCCTTCCACGACAAGTTTGTCGTCGATCACCAGACCGGCTGTTTCCTGGCGACCACCGATCATGACGGCTCCCATGAAAACACGAACACCAACTCATCGTTCATGGGCAGGGGTATCTGGTGTTACTCGTTTCTGTACAACAACCTGGCCAAAGAAGATAAGTATCTCGACATCGCAAAAAAAGGGGCGGACTTCATCATGAAGCACCGTCCCGCCGGAACCGATTACTGGCCCGGCGCATATACCCGTGAGGGTGAAGTGATTCCCAACAGCAGCGGGGGATATCCCGGCGACTGTTATATTGCAGAGGGTCTCGCAGAATATGCAAAAGCGAGCGGGGACATGAAATACATGGATGTCGCGAAGGAAACCCTGTTCAAGTGCATGCGGCACTACGACAGCCCAGATTTCACCGATGGTTCGACACCGTTTCCCGGCGCGCGGAACCTGTGGTACTGGATGCTCCTCATGTGGTTCGGGACATGCACGCTCAAATACAAGGGGGATCCGGAGCTCGAAAAGCTCGTTGCCCGGTGCCAGGATGCCATTCTGAACTACCACCAGAATCCGAAATTCGAACTCATGAACAATTACATCAACCACGACCTTTCGCGCTCACAGGACCCCAAACATTCCGAGCTGGCGGCCTGCGGTCATGCGACCGAGTCCACATGGATGATGATGTACGAGGCTGTACGTACAAAAAACAAGAAACTGTACGATCTGGCCGCGGAACGTTTCAACCGTCACGCCATAGTGAGTAAAGACGACGTATACGGCGGTTATTACAACGACTGCACCAATGTGGACGAGAATACATGGGAGCTTTCGAAGATATCGTGGGCGCAGGCATTTATCCTCATGAACTCGATCTATATCGTCGAGAATACCGGGGCACAATGGGCAAAGGACATGTTTGCCGAACAGTTCGACTGGGTGCAGGAAAAACTCCCGCTCAAAAAGCACGGTTTTGCCCTGTGGCTCGAACCGAGAGACAGGTTCGTCACCTATACTCCCCACGCCAGCCGTAAGGACAATTACCATCATCCACGGCATCTCATGCTCAATCTCGCGAGCCTGAGGAGGATGACCGAGCGGCGCGGGAAAGTATCGGGTGTTTTCGGATAAACGGGAGGGCGATGAAAAAAAATTTTCACAAACCCGATTATGAAATATGCAGTTTAAGTGCTGTCAAGGGCATGTAAATCAACTGGCAATCCCCTGTTTTTTTTAAGAACAATTTTTTAGATGTTGCTTCCTTTAGATGTTACCTTCCTTCAGATGTTACTTCCTTTGCTTGCCCAAAGGAAGTAACCAAGGAAAGGGCACCCCGTGAAAAGACTGTTTCCACGGTCACAGCCCGTTTTTCGGGAATGTGTGAACTCACGAGCCTTCTGCTCGCTCGGACAGCACCCATTCTTTTTCCGAAAAACGCTTGTGACCGTGGGGCTTTTCAATGGGGTTGAAAAATCGGAAATTCCGAAAGGTGTTATGCTAAGTATTACAATAAAAAAGTAATCGTGGATTTTTGGGGGGAGCAGGTGAAGATGTTCCGGTCAGCACCAATTTTAAAGGACACTTTTTTAGATGTTACTTCCTATAGATGTTACTTCCTTTGCTTGCCCAAAGGAAGTAACCAAGGAAAAGGCACCCCGTGAAAAGCCTTCTTCCACGTTCACGGCCCGTTTTTCGGGAATGTGTGAACTCACGAACCTTCGGCTCGCTCGGACAGCACCCATTCTTTTTCCGAAAAACGCTTGTGACCGCGGGGCTTTTCAATGGGGTTGAAAAAACAGAAACTCCAAAAAG
>JAJFUH010000194.1 GCA_021372535.1 bacterium | reverse complement strand
TTCCATCATGCCATTTTGCATTTTCACGCATTTCAAGTGTAATTGTCCTCTCATCAGCCGAAGGGGTAAATGATTTTATAAGAACAGGAACGGGCTCATTGTTCGGGCCGACACCGATAAGAGGATCATAAAGCATACAGTTCAACCGCATGGCGATACCCGATTCCGAAGTGATCGGATCGAAGGATTCAGGCATCTTGAATTCCAGATACTGGAGTTCTCCGTATACCTGAGGCTCCTGGGCATACGGACAACGCATAAAAACACACAGGGCTGCCGGGATCATTATGATAATTTTCCACAGTATTTTCACTCGGAGGCGAATCAGAGCATTCTCACATTCCATCCCTTACTTTTCCTCCATCCAGATTCTTAAATGTTATGATATATATACCTGACATTGCATTCCGAAGCTGGAAAGCCCCTTTGTAAGCCTGGCTCAATGTCAACATCGATTGATTAATCAAGTCATACGACAACACATCGGGAAGGAAGAGAGACCTCGAATACTGGAGGGTAAATTCCGGGTCATTGTCTTCAACAGTATGTTTCATGTCCGCATTGAAACCTCTGCTGAATTCCTCATTTGCATCCTGAATCCTGTTCTGCTGGAACAACACGAATCCCAGGCATCCGAAATAGGGCTGTAAAACAAGACGGCGGCCATCGGCCTTCTTTTTAAGCTGAAGAGCCTTGCGCGCCAGTTCCTCAGCTCCACCGAGATCGGTCTTCAGTTTTGCACAGACATATCCCAGCTCACGTAATACGATCGGATCATTCGATTTTTTGACTGTCTTCCATTCCTTGTCGGCTTTTGAGGAATCACCTGCCCTCCAGTATGCCTCACCCAGAAAAACCGAAGCCAGAGTATTCGATTTGTCTCCGCTCAATGTCTCGACAGCTTTCGATAGCTGCCCGAGTTCCAGATATGTTCTCCCAAGCCAGCAGACGGGCTGCATATTTTTTGAGGTGGACGCCAGAGAAAGGGATTTTTCGAAATACACTCCCGCCTTGGCATAAGCCATAACCGAAAATGCTTCAAGCAGAAACGGATCATACAGATTGATAACGGAATTTTCCATTCCCGCAATCGTCTCAAACGGTTTATCGAAATCAAAACCCTCAGCCAGTTTTCCCGCCATGTCATTGTTACCGGCCGCCGCATTGAGCGCTATCAGTGAGCGCCGGCAGAAGGGGTCGTTCCCGGCATACCCGGCTTGAGCGGTTATACCGGGGTGCCTGTATTTATTCTCGTGGAAAAATAAAAACTGAGCTTCGGGCTTGAGCGGCGGTAATGCTTCGTCAAGCAGCCGGTTCCAGTCCTCGCGTCCCTGAGTATTGCCTTTTTTGCAGATCGCAGCCGCTTGTTTCCACAGCTGTATACGTGCTTTATACAGGGGGTCCTTTTCAGCGGTTTCGGCCTGCTCGAATACCTTGACGGCGTCATCGAATTCACGGAGTGCATAATGGCATATCCCCTTATACATGAGGAGCCGTGAATTCCGGTTTATCGCCGGCATATCCTGAGCGAGCATTTCGTAGTAGCGTTTCTCAAAAAAAGCAGCTTGAACAAAAAGCTCATCATAAAGCGAACCGAGACGGTAATAATTCAATCCGATGATATAGTTTACTTCGGCGGAATTACCCATCGTTTCAAGCTGTCTGATACTGTCGAAGTACAGATGACGCGCATACATGTCACGGGGGTCCTGCGCCTGTGCAGTTCCGGTTATCATGAATATGGCGACGGTACACACCATGCATCCGATAATTTTAAGCGGGCGATGAAAAAACACCCGTTGCCCACACCCCCAAAACACGGAATCTTTTTTCATTTAACCACCAGCATTTTTCTGGATTTAACATAATCCTGAGTACGCATCTGATATATATAGATACCCGAAGAAGCCTGTCTTCCCTCACTATCTTTTCCATTCCAGATCACCGCATGGTTCCCGGGAGCGAATACAGCATTGTTGATAAGTGTATTGACTTCCTGACCCAGTAAATTATAAATCTTGAGAGACACGGGCGAAGCCACGGGGAGTGTGAACGTGATCGTCGTCGAAGGATTGAACGGATTCGGGAAATTCTGTTGCAGCTCAAATGCCTTGGGCAGAGAAGCGAGCAATTCTTCGACATACTGGTTTACATAATTCTCCGAACCCGCAAACACCTTGAATCCGTACGTGTACTCCTTATCAAACGACCGGAATTCATATATTTCATCTTCATCCATTCTGATTACTGTACCCCGCGATATATCGACCATGGCATAATGAATGTCAGCATTGGCGTCGTTTTTGAGCTCCCAGGAGAGATTTACTGTTTCCTTTCCGCCCGGCGACTGGTAACACATATCCCATGAATAGCCTTCCTGTCCGGGTTCCCTGAAGGAGGTACAATATCTCATATCGCCATAGCCTGACGTTTCCTCTTCAAAGTAGAGCGAACCGAGAGTGCCGACCTGCGGCGGTTCGAGGAAATTCCATGATTCACTGTCCTGCGGAATTACCCCGAGATAGTTGTTGGCATCCATATGGAAACCTGAATACACTGAAATCCGGCTTCCCCATCCCCCGGACAGAGCCTCTTCTATTGTTGCCGGCTTGGCGGCTATCACCGAAGCAGTATCCGAAGAAGCCTCGGAACTATAATGCACAAGAATGCCTCCCCATGGTTTGACCAATATGCCAAGCGCAGTCTGCCCCTTGAGGACATCTTTATCCCAGCCGGTCACGGCAGCTTTCCCTTCATCCTTCGCTTCTGTTTCTTTCCGGTACTGTTCATTCCACTGATACGCCTGTAATTTATCGGGAATTAGTTCGCCGCTTCCGGTTGTGATAAGCTTGTGGAGCGGAACCGTGTACTCATAGGGATTACCGATGAGATACCATCCGGTGTCAAGCGTGGTCTTATACTCGTCGCTCTCGACGACCGTATGTCCGGCAGGTAAATTCACCGAAATATTCTCGCCTATCTTCGGATCGGCTTTTGTCGGCTCCGTACCTACACGCTGAAACAGAAAATAAGCTTTGCCGGGTGCAAAATAATGATCATAAACAGTTTCTGTCGGTTCAATTTTTTTACCATCGGGTGTATACGTACCATAAAACCATGTATGGTCCTTCTTTGTATTTCCCAGCAATCCCAGCTGACCTGATAACAAGTTTTTAATCTGGGTTTCCTGATCCAGAACAGCAGGAACGGAAAAGATTGTCCACCGGTTATTCACGATGCCGTTCGGATGAGCGCTATCCTTGGTGTTCTTAACCGAAAATTCATTCTTTTTAACCATGATACTCAGGGTATCCGAAACGCCGTCCTCCAACTGCGGGTGAGGGTCGTGAACCGTTACATAATACCGTAATCCCACATCGATACTCGTCTGAGGGATTTCCGTCCTGAACCGGTATTCAATGTCCTTTGCAGGTTTTTCCGAACCCGCCGAACCACTCTTCATTTCAGTTTGTACCTGCCCGGATTCCGGTTTCTTTAATGATTCATAACTCGTATCAACAGACCACTCAGCGTCATCGGTTATATAGCGCATTATTGTTGTATCGGGTTTGGTTTCTCCCCCCGGCTTCCAGTAATGCAACACAACGGCAAATTGAGAATTAGTTACATCGGTAATAATATTCTTTACGATCACCTTGACAGTATATGGATTATCACTGGATACAGGCATAATCTGTTTCGTAGGGAATTCAGCAACAGGTTTGAAGCTTTCAAACGATATATCCAGGCCATCCGTATCCGGCAGACGTAATTCTTTTAAAGTGTTCTCCTCAGTATACTGAGCATGAATGCTCCCGTTATATTTCGACTGGCAGGAAAGAACCGTAACAGCATGTCCATTGCCATCGGTAAATACGCGAGCAGCACTGATCGTAGGCCTGACATTAAAATACAGTGGCATATCAGGGAACGTGACTTCCATTTCCGGTATCGGATTCCCGTATTTGTCTTTGAGAACTACCGTAACCGTCAGCGAATCGCCCAGGTTTGCTCTCTGGCTGTCAACAGTAAACGAGGACATCAGTGAATCGACATAACCGGGATTGAATACAACCGAAACGGTTTCTTTCAATGCTTTTTTAATCGAACCGGACAATCTGCTGTTTTTTGCGGATACTGTCATCTTCTTGAGACCGGACTTTGTGCTGCTGAATTCTGCGAGTATCGTACCGCCTGCATTTGTAACCGAACCCATGAACTCTGATTGAGTTATACCCTCTTTTATTTTATAATCTTCCGAAAAACCGGATATATCGATATCATCTTTTGAAACATCGGGGATCGGATTACCATACTGGTCACGAAGCGATATAGTCAGCGTCACAGGTGAATCAACTCTTAAGCTGTCGGGAGAAATTGCCACTGATGAACTATCCGCCGAAACATTGCCCGGCAAGAGCGTCATTTCTTTTTCCGTCAGGGGAACATCATCAGCCAGAACATTTATCATTATTTTTTCGGATTGTATATATTTCAAGTATGCCTGAATTCTTCCATCCTGCCCTGTTCTTTCTTTATCGAATCGAACGTTTTCCCACTCTGTATCGTTTATAGAGATTTTAATTTCATTGCCATTCACATATTCAATAGGATTTCTATTCTCGTCTCTTAAAACAATACTGACTAATAATGAATCATCAACTGATTGGGCAGTAACTTCGAGACCCGATCGAACAGGGCTGATTTCAGGTCGGAATATTATCGAAGGTTGAGTTTTTAATCTGATCTGTCCATCGATTGTAATCATGACGACTGCTTCACCGATATCGGTACTCGTGAATTTCGCTTCAATTATTCCCGATGAATCCGTTTTAATCGTTCCTGATGAATCTGTCAAAGACTGAGTAAAACCGATAGTATTAAAACCATCAGACGTGGTTCCGTCTTTGAGCTTATATGCGTTGATCGAGATATGTCCAGGGGTTAGATCGGGAATCGGATTTTCATACTGATCCTTCAATGTCAGGGTGAGTATTACCTCTTTCCTGATAGTGCGCACCGAATGAGAAAGCGCTACGTCTGAGCTTGCCGAATCGGGGCTGTCAGGATTGAATATGACGTCAATCGTAGAAATCAATTCTTTTCCCTTGATTTTTACCGGCACATGAGTCATACCTGCCCGATGAGTCGTAAATGTTGCAATGATAATACCATCCGAATTCGTTGCCCCGGTAGTGAACTGCGCGCCAGTCGTCCCGTCACGCATGATAAATTTTTGAATATCAATATCACCCTGAGCAATATCCGGGATGGGATTCTCATGCTGATCTTTCAGCATGATCGTTATTGTTGCACGTTCGTTGACCTTCAGAATTTTCGGATCAACCAGAACCTGAGACTTTATAACATCTATCGCGCCATGTACGAAAGTCACTGTTATTGGTGTTTTTGTTAATGTTTCACCGGCTTTCATCCTGACTATAATGTTCAGTAAACCCGGCTTTGTATGGAGGAGCTTCAACAGTATTTCACCTTTTTCGTCTGTGGTTCCCTGTCCTGTCGTAAATTCCGTAACAAGTCCGTTGACAAGGAGTTCCAGACTATTTGCCGGAATGTCACTGATCGGGTTGTTATACTTATCCGCGATTCTGACCGTTATTCCCAGTTCATCATCGACAGTCATCTCGGGTGTCGAGATAACGACAAGAGAACTATCGGTATTAATAGTACCCGGTTTAAAAGTAATAACGGGAGTGTTCGTGAGCACTACACCATCGGCGGTCACCGTAATTGAATGTATCATCGATTTGGTGCTCGTGAATGTGGCGGAAATAAGGCCCGTCGAATCAGTTATTGACGATGAAAAGGTTTTTTGAGTAACGCCGTCTTTCAGAAACAACGAGATGTTTATAGCAGTGTTCGAAATATCGGGAATGGGATTCTCGTAACGATCTTTCAGGGTTATGGTCAGGGCGGCTGTCTCATCTACAGTCAGGATGTCCGGGGCAACCGCTACTGTCGATTTTTCGGGATCGACCTTTCCGGGTTTACAGATTACCGCTCTCGATTCCATGAGTATTCCCGATACGGTCACCGCGAGTGTTTTCGTTCCCGATTCTGTCGGAATAAAAACAGCGTCGATCTTCCCATTAACATCGGTGGTAACTGCGGAAAACGTAACTTCAGGTTGCTCCCCATCAATGGAAATGATTATAACCTGCCTTGAAATCCCTTCTATCGGTTTCCCTTCCTTATTGTTTACCGTCAGAGTGATTGTCGCTTTCTCACCGGCAACCAACGGCTCGGGATTGATTGCTATCCTTGAAGAATCGGAAGCCACTTCGTATTGCATGAACGTAATTGTCGGTGTCGGATCGTTTCTCAATTCCGTATCGGATACCCATATTTTTATCGTTTTCTTCCCCGGAGTGAGACACGTGAATTGCGCGGCGATAAGTCCGTCGTTATCGGATATCTCATCGGTAAAATTGAAATCGACGATCTCCGGCTGCCCGTCGCTGTTTATCAGTGTTGGAGTTATTATGGTTTTAGGAATCCCGGGAATAGGTTTCCCTCCAGAATCAAGCAATTTTATTGAAAGCGTGGCTGTCTGACCGACAAAACGGGGATCGGGTGATGCACCGAATGTCGATTTCTGTGCATCGACCGGATATGCAGTGAATTTCACTTTTGCGGGGATATTTAATTCCGTACTCACTATAACGACCTTTATCGTTCTTTCCCCGGGATTGATACTGGTGAACGATATCTGTATCGTACCATTTTCATCTGTTTTAAGCGCGGAAAATGATGATTTATCGAGTTCCAGGCTGTCCACGAAAACGGAAATGTATTCATTGGACAGACCGGCCAGAGGCTTTCCTTCGGTATCCAGAAGTGTCAAGGTAACCGTGGCCGATGTTCCGACCATCAGGGAATCGTCTTTTACGGCAATAGCGGATGTGGCGGAATCCGGTAAGGGAATGAATGTCACTGTCGGCCTTGCTTTCAAAAACGTATCTTTTATGGCGACAGTCATTATTTTTTCACCGGGGATATTACTGGTAAACCCGGCTGTAATGACACCACTGTCATCGGTTACCGCATCGGGTGCGAATCTGAAATCAATCGACTCCTCTCCCCCGTCGGTTTTACCGTCTTTAAGAACATATGCGGTGATTTTAATATCATCAGGTTTAATATCAGGGACAGGATTATCATCGGAATATCTAAGAGTCATGGTAATTGTCGCTTCAGCGCCGATCGGCAACGAGGCTGGTTTTATCTCCACGAGAGATTTTTCAGGATCGGCAGGTACCGGAGTGAACACTATCACGGGATGATCGTCGAGCGCTGTTCCGTTTACCGTGACAGTTATGGTTTTTTCTCCGGCTGTTTTGCTTGTCAGCGAAGCAGAAAATATGGAGGTACTGTCCGTTGACGCTGATTTCAATTCAATGGATTCCATGTCAGGTCCGGTAATGGTGATAATTATTGAATCGGGTGATGCCCCGATAAACGGGTTGCCGTCGGAACCGGTAAGGGATATGGTAACTGTCGCATTTTCACCGGCCTGAACGGAATCAGGAGCAACTGTAACGTGCGAACGAGCAGGATCAACTATCACGGGTGAAGTGAAGATCACCCTGGGAGCATTTCCCAGCACTATGTCCTTAACGGAAACCACTATCTCTTTTTCTCCCGCTGCATCGCTCTTATAAGTTGCAGTAATTACACCTTTTACATCAGTAGCCGTTGTTAAATAGGTAACTGTGCCCTCGTCCTTTATTCCGTTCGAAGTACCATCTTTAAGTATATACGTGGTTATTGACACAAATTGACTGCCAATATCCGGTATAGGATTCCCGACACTGTCCTTCAACTCGATTGTTATTGTCGTTTCCTCGCCTGTCATCAGGGATACAGGATTGACGGATACTCGGGACTGTGAAGGATCGATCGTTACCGGAAGAGTAAAGGTCACTCTGGGCGGATTTATTAATACTGTATCCTTGACGGTAACCACTATCTCTTTTTCACCTGGAGTATCGCTCTTGTAAGTCACTGTAATCGCACCATTCGCGTCTGTCTTTGCACCCGGCGTAAAAGTGGCAATACCGCTATCCAGCGTTCCGCTTGTGGCACCATCTTTCACAACATAAGCGGTAATTCTGATGTCCTGGCTGCCGATATCCGGGATAGGATTCCCCTCATTGTCTTTCAACTCAATTTTTATCTCCGTTTCCTCTCCTGTCCACAGGGTGGAAGGAATGACGGTTACAAGCGAACGTGCTGGATCAATCGCAGCCGGAGGAATGAATTTCACCCTGGGCGGACTTCCTAAAACCACACCCTTTACGGTAACCATTATCTCTTTTTCCCCGGGAGTATCGCTCTTGTATGTCGCAGTAATTACGCCATTCGTGTCAGTTTTTGCACCCGGAGAAAATATGATCGTTCCGTTATCCCGTATTCCGTTCGTGGCGCCGTCTTTCACTATATAAGCGGTAATTGACATGTCCTGATTTTCAATATCCGGGACAGGATCCCCTTCATCATCTTTCAGCTCGATTGTTATTGTTGTTTCCTTGCCTGTCCATAAAGTGGAAGGATCGACAGTTACACGCGATCGAACGGGATTGATCGTTATCGGAAGAGTAAAGGTCACTATCGGCTGCGCTTCGAGTTCCACATCTTTCAGAGTAACACGTATCAGTTTATCTCCGGCACTTTCGCTTATAAATCTCGCAGTAATTACACCATTTACATCAGTTTTTGCTTCCGGTGAAAAAGTAATCGCACCGTTATCCAGAGTACCGTCCATATCACCATCTTTCACGATAAAAGCGGATATTTTAAAATCCTGATAAGGGATATCTGGTACGGGTTTTCCGCTGCCATCCTTCACCGATATCGTTATCGTTGTTTCCCCGCCAACCAGCAGGGATGATGGTTCGACAGTAACTAAAGATGCTTGTGGGTCGATTGGAAGAATAAAGGATACTGTCCCCGGGGAATCAAATACAACATCCCCGACAGTGACCATTATCAGTTTTTCTCCCGGTATGCTGCTGATATACGCAGCCCGAATGGCCCCCTGATCGTCTGTTGCAGCCTCTCTGAACTGAATTGAACCACTGTCTGTTCCCTCGGTACTACCATCTTTGAGTATGTACGATGTTATAGTAATATCACCTGATGGAATATCCGGTATCGGATTTCCATAACTGTCTTTCAGATGTAATTGAATTGTCGTTTCTTCATTTACATATAATTGAGAAGGAGTAATTTCTATTGCAGAAGATGGGGAAACCGGTCCGTGTAGAAAGTTATATTTAAAACTTTTAATTACATCATTTTCAACACTTATTTCAATAGTGACATTTATCGCCTTGGAGTGAGAGAACTTGTATTGAATGGTTCCATCATTATCAGTATTTGCTGCTGTAAATCTATCATCATCAATAATAATTTTTTTATCGGTAGAATCTTTGAATGAGACGATAATATAATTGGATTGAATACTCAATGGTTGATTATTACTATTATGCAATGTCATCGTGATAGTTGCTTCTTGTCCAACTTCAATTGAATCCTTTGGGGAGATTTGAATTTGTGATTTATCCGGATCAACTATTCCGGCAAATGCCGTTCCCGATGCCAAACACATCATGCCTATCAGAAATGACCAGCAGAATGATTTAGTTTTCATGGTTATCCGTCCGAAAAGTAAATGAATGATTCATAGTACACACTACATGTTCTGACAGTATATCAGTTTTAAATTAGTATCAGTTACTTGTTTGACGGTAAATCAGGTATCGATCCGATCGGCGGAAGCGGTTTATTGCTTTCTCCGCCGGGCAGCGCAAAATAGATTCCTGCAATTCCGGCGCCCATAATGGCATAGTATTTTTTCTGTTTGTACCACGGATTCCCGGAATATGGATTTTCAGGACGGTTCAACCATACGGCATCGACGAAATCACCGGTCGAATTAGGAAAATAGCTGCCGCCGATATCCATGGTATGTAAACAGTAACTGAAACCTTCAAGAGCGACAAATGCCGCCCGGGGAAGTTTACCGTTCTGGGTCAATAGAAAGATACTGCTGTTTTGACGGGTACCGGCATTGACAACTGTCATGTAATCTTCCTGGCTGCGCCCTTCTTCCCAGCCTTTAATATCCGCGGCGATTATCGGGAAAAAAGTTGCGGCATCATACCTGACAAACAGGATGGCTTGAGAGTTGGATCCCCACATCGGTCCACGGTAATCGGGAACAACATCAGCCGCAAAAAACTCGTGTTTGCCACCAACGATGTTTAAAACGGGCTTGACAGGACGACCGCCGTCAGGTGCCCCGAACGTACCCCATTCGATATTGACTTTCTCACCGAGACCGGTTAAATCCTCAAAATTACCTGTTCCTTTTTCTTTTTCCGTTTGTTTTAACTCGCTCGTAATATAGTAGGCAAGCTTCGTACCGTCCGGAGACCATGAAGGATTTGTTTCCTGCTGTTTATCACGGGGTACTGTCAATCGTATGGGACCTGCTGTCTGCATATATTTTTCATCCCTGAAATCATACATCGCGATTCCAAAGTTCTCCACTCCGGTACTGACTTCTTTCTTGAATTCGGCAAAAACGAGAATATTTCCGCCGGGATGCCATACAGGGTCCCTGTCCTGGAGCTCGTTTGTCGTAAGCCGGCGCAATCTGGCATTCTGGGGATTTTTTGAGCTTATCACTCTGTCGATATTCTCCAGCAGGTAGATATCGCCGTTACCGGTTCTGGAAGAAACGAATACAATTGCATTTCCATCAGGACGCCATCGGGGATAAGCATCAACGGCATCATCGGTCGTCAGGCGTATCGGATTATCGATTAACGTAACAGGTTTACCCGATTTGATATATCCCAGATAAATATCCAGATTTGCGGAATTACCGCTTCCGACGAATGTAAACCACAGGGTATCATTTTCAGGCTGATTTGGCCGCCATTGCAGCTGATCATCATTGCCCGTTATAATTCTCCATATGGTTTCATCTTTCTGAGATGTATCCGATTTTATACTATATAACGAATCAGTTTGCGTATCGACAATGAACAGTAATTTCTCTTCAGCGCTTTTTGTCACTGAAAAAGCTATGAAATTTGTGTAGAGGGGATTAATTACCGGTGAGGTAATGCGCCCGCCAAAGTTTCTCTGACCTGAGTCGATAATTTTTTTTGCATTGAAAACAATCGTCTTCTGGGAACAAGCAGTATGCGGAAACGCCCCGAAATATCCAATTCCCAGAATCAGCAAAACCAGTAAAAATTTTTTACTATTCATGATAATCCTGCCTTGCTTTATATCATTGGTCCTGTGATCTCAGCTTCAGAGAGATTTCAGCAACTCCACGGAATTCGTTGCCTGCTCTTTCAGGTCACCCAATCCCTGAAAACGACCGTTGTCTTGAGGAACGAAATCAAAAAACTGGTTCCATTTATTGACTGCTTCCCTGACAAGCTGTGTTTTCCTGCCTTCCGTGAGTGTAGTAAGATTCTGTTTTATGGTCTCTGTCAATCCCATTGCATCATAGAACCGGCATTTTGTCGCGAGCTCTTCACGCTGGTTTGGTTGAACTTTTTCAATATAAGTCAAAACCTTATTATAGTTTTCAGATGCTTTTAAATATTCATGCTTCGAATAGTAACATGTTGCAAGATTGTAATATGCAACAGCATGATCCACTTTTAAAGAGACGATATCGGAATAAATTCCTATACTCTTATCCCACTCCCGCTCAGTCTGATACACCGTCGCTATGTAATATTGCGCTCTCAGGTACTCATCAAATTCCAGAGGAGATGACCCTCGTTTTATCTGGCTCAATGCCGCTATCGCCTCGTTGAATTTTTTTTGTCTGATATAATCAGTACCCTGCTTGAGTGTCTCCTCATTGGATAATGAATGCGTTTCCAGCGAAATATTGTATTGATTCTGCCCCTCAACTACTGTGCTTCTCATGCTGGAGACCGGCCTGATGCCTTTTGCAGGAACAAAGGTCGCCTCTACAACATCCCCGGGATCGGCAGCAAATCGGAATTCCGCGATCCCATTACTGTTTGTCGGCTTGGGAGGTTGTTCAGTATTCTTATATTTAAGAACAACCTGCAATCCGGATACCGGTTCTCCACTGTTCGTCTTGACCGAAACGTTAAATATTTTTCTTGTATCCACTGTTGCAACCGCTACTGGTCTGGATGGAGCCGGTGTTGTTTCAGCCGCTCTTTCCGGCGCCCGCGTCACGGGAGCCGCGGCGGCAACACTCGGCTGTTCGCCGGTTCTCGTGGCATTACTGAATTTATACACGAGCGATACATCGGGAGAAACAGTATCTGTTTTCACTTCAAGCCATGTCATATTCGGCGGCGTCACACTCATGGTGTTATCATCACCATAAGACAGCGTGATATCAAGCGGCTTATGACCATCAAGCACAGCCCGAACACGCAAGGGCATACTGGTTTCCCAGTCATATCCCAGAGTGCCGGTAATCTCACGGTCATCAACATATATGTGCGTCTGAGAGTTATTCGATGATATTTTCACTGTTTTATGGAATACAAAATGAACTTTATTATCATTTTTTGCGAGTTCCTTCAAGTTCAGCTCGGCAGAAATCGGTATGAAGCCCGGCAACTGAAGAGATACCTGAAACGTTTTCAGCGGATCAGGAATAACCGCAGGAGTTTTTCCATACGATTCCCCATTGATAGTCAGCTGGGCATCCTGCGGAAAGGACGTGATCCTCACTTTTACCGGTTTGAATATCCGAGGCAGTACTGTTACCATGCCAACAATAATAAGGATAATTGCAACACTGATAAAAATTAACAACTTTTTCGAACGTTTCGGTGGTAAAGATTGTTTGCGACCGGGGAGAGTACCCCTGTAATCCTGCTCAGGTCTTTGCGGCTGTTCATAGGGAATCTCTTCTTCTTCATCAGCATATGCCGGGAGAGGAGTTTCCTGACAGACTCCGTAATTCTTGGTTGGCTCTTCAGTTTTTGTGGAAGAAAGTCCAATTGATTCATTATCGCATTCCACTATTTCCTCAACGGAATCTGCAATCGATCCGCCGATACTGAAAATCTTATCCCATAAAACCTTGAGACATATCTCGCGGTTATCAACAGTCAGCTTAATACCATGCTTAAGGTTACGCTCTTCTGCCCACTGCTCGATCTTATGTAAGGACGAATCAGGGTCGGCCGCATTCGTATGAGATAAAAAATCATTACGTTCATCGATTTTTTTCTGGAGCCATTCCAAATCATTTTCAATTTGGATTCTCCGGTTGCCCGATTGAGGTGCTGATAATTTGGAAGGGGTGATAATACTTTCCATCTGAGCCAGTTCATCAGAACGGATCGGTCGTTCATCTTCTTTAGAAATCTCACCTCCGAAATCCATCATCGGCACAGAGGATTCTTCCTTGTCCCGGTCTGATTTGGCATGTTCCTCCAGGATATGGGAATTGGTTTCGACATCTTTAAGAAAAGCTGTGAGGTTTCGACGCAGTTTACACTCGGATTTATCGGTCATCGCATGCATTATATCTGTCTGCATCTGTTCTGCGGACGCATACCGTTCGTCCTGATTCAATGCTATGGCTTTTAAAATGATCGGACGGATGGAATCAGGCACCTGATTCTTTTCGAACAAACCGGGTAAATCGATATCCTGCTCTGCGATCTGCCTGATCAGGCTTACCTCCGAGGAAACTTCGTCTTCCCTGAAAAGCCGCTCACCGGTCAGCAGTTCATACAGCAATACTCCGGTGGAATAAATATCAACACGATGATCAAAGGACCTTTTGTTTAACTGTTCGGGAGAGATGTAGCCCAGTTTCCCCTTGACAAAACCATCGACCGTCCTGGTACGATTTCGCATACTCCATTTGGCAATGCCAAAGTCAATAATTTTCACATAACCTTCATGCGATACCATGATATTCGATGGCGTTATATCCCGGTGGATAATGTTAAGGGGTTGTCCATCTTCATTTGTTCGCGTATGGATATACTCAAGCCCTTCGCAAATCTGCAAAGCGATATAAAGAGCCAGATCGCTGGGTAACTGTTCGTGGAGAACATGTAATTTTTCCGTTAACCGAAGTATACTGTATCCATGGATATACTCCATGATAACAACAAATTGGCCGGATTTATCCCGTTTAAAATCAAAGACATTTACTATATTCGGATGACCACGGAGCTGTGAAGCAATCATGGCATCATCATATGCGATTCTGTACTGTTTATCCCGGTCAAATCCCTGGTTTTTTATTACTTTTAATGCTACATGGATGCCCAGTTCATTATCTAAACCAAGGTATATAGATCCATATCCGCCATAATCAAGTAATTTTCCGAACGTATATCTCGGTTTTTCCATTTTTCACTGACCTTTAAGGGTTAAAGAGTCCTGAATGCTTTCAGGACACTGATATGTGCCGTGCCCAAGAGAAACCGGATAAAACCAATAACATCCTGAAGGAAAAAAGTTCAATATTTTGACTGACAGCACGAAATCAACAAATATATAACGATTATTGACACCGGAATATTGTGGTTATAATACCCGGAGACAGATTGTTACTTCATACCCCTGCACAGGAAAAACAGGATTATGTTCAGCGAAGGCAATACGTTGTTTTTATGAATAATCATTCAATTGTTAATAGGACGGTATTTTCATCACCATAACGATCGGGAGTTTGTTTTCTGCCATTCAGTATTTTTTCAGACCAGAAAGGAACTCCCGTGTTTTTATCAGAAACTGTCTTATATATTTCTCCGGCTGTGATTGATACCGGTCCCGTAACTTTTTCAGGTATGGAATTCAGCTTGTCACGAATGGCTTTAAGAAAGAAATAGGTAAAGAATCCATGTTTCCGTTCATTAAACGAATTGGCAATCTCTCTTTTTTGGCAAGCTGCAAAGGCTACAGCATTCTTCTGTTTAACAAACTGATCGGAAACCTCAATCCCGACAGGGCGGGCATCATCAGCCCCGCTGAAACATGCGTCAATCACCACAACGAGTGAATGTGCTTCGAGCTTGGCAAGATTTGAATACAGCAGTTCAATCGGATATCCGCCGTCAACGAGATCGGTCGGTTTGTTGCCAACATCAACGGGCACCAGATACCCTTTTATTTTCCCGTCCTCGTCGGGATTAGTATTGGGTGCACCATGCCCGGAATAATAGACAAATACATCGGTCACCCCTTTTTCCACTTTATCATATAACTCTCTTCTATATGAAGATTCGGTTCCGAAAATACCCTTTAAATCCGTGGCGGTTGTATTTTCCCTGTAAATAATATTTCTGTAACCGAATGTTTTTTCAAGATATGTTTTTACTGTTTTCGCATCACTTATCGCGAATGTTACCGGTCCAAGCTTCGAGTAATCGCGGTTGCCGATCACCACTGCCACACCATTGTGCGGCTTGGCATTTCTCGCAGGCGGGACATCTATTTCCCGTAATTCATCAAGGTTCACCGTGGAATAGGGATTGATAATACCCTTACCAAACTCAGCGATCGGACCGTTCATGACAAGTTCAAGCGGGAATGTTTTCCGTGCAGGCTCATTTTCTTCCGACAGCAGTACAGATGTCGGCAGATATTGCGGAGCTCCCTGAGAAGCGGAGAATTTAAATGAAAAACTCCTTTCGGCACCGGGAGGCATGTTACCGAGATTATATCTGTCACCCGATCCGTCGACTGGGGAAATATTCGAACCGTAATCAACTTTTGCGCTGACACCGGTTGCAGCTCCCTGTCCGTTGTTTTTGACCACCACTGTCACTTCGATTTTTTCTCCGGGCTGGATCATGTTGTCCGGTTTGCTGGTCAACTCGGTTATATGCCTTCGTGCAACAACGAGCTCCGATGGCGCAAACGCTTTTGTTTTAACGATAAAGAAGTAAGGATCGGGAATTCTGGCCGATTCTCCTGTAAGGGAAATCTTCACTGTCACATTGTCAGTCCCGACATTGTTATCGGCGGAAACCGGAATGGAAAGGGTTTTCCGCTCATTCGGGGAAAGAACGGCCATGCTGCTTTCGCCGATCGATAAACCAGGCGCAGGATTTTCCTGACTTACCGTGGCACTAAGATTATGCGCTCTGCTGCCGCCGGAATTAACCACCACCAGATCGATACTGCCGGTTTCTCCGGCATCGAGCATACCGTTGCGGGAAGGTTCATTCATCTGTGTACTGACCACCTGGATTTCGGAGGGGAGACCTGGTGTCACAGCGGGAGGTTGTATACCGGGCTGTTCTGTTTTTTTGCCCCAGATAATATACGTTTTGCCGCTTTTTTCCTTACCGGAAACTCCCGCGTATGCCGCTCCGACAATCACATCACCGAACCCGTCCCTGTTGATATCACCACATGCAACCGCACAACCCAGAAAATTTCTGTCACCGGAACCGACAATCTGCACAATTCCCGGCTGCTCTTTTTTTAAATCGATTGTTCCATTGATTAATTTCTTCCCGCATACAATATAGGTTTTCCCCGTATGCTCTTTCCCGTTGAAATTTCCCAGCGAAGCTCCGATGATGATATCGACACAAGAATCATTATTGATTTCACCGGTACATACGGCATCACCAAGCGAATCATCCGGTTCAGCGCCTATTATCCGCACCATTCCGAATTTGTAGGCTTTTACATCGATTTTTCTTTCCGGATTTTTACTGCCATATATTATGTATGCTTCTCCGGCATCGGTTCGACCATCCGGACTGCTGAACGGTGCCCCGGATATGACATCGGCATACCCGTCATTATTGACATCGCCGACGCAGAGCGATTCACCGAGCGAGTCGCCCGAAGTGTTGCCGATGATTCTCGTCATCCCCGATGATTGCTTATTAACATCGATTATACCCGCAAGGGTTTTCTGGCCGTATATGACATAAACCTCACCGGCGTTCACTCTCCCATCGGGATCACTGAACGAAGCAGTTACAACAACATCATCAAAACCATCACGGTTTATGTCACCGGCAGCAACGGACTTACCGAAACCATCACCGGTGTTTCCCCCGCAGATTCTTACTGTCCCTGAAAGATTCTGCGATAAGTCGATGGTACGGGGAAGTGAATTATTACCCAATACGATATACGATTCACCGGCGGATGCTCTTCCTTCGGGCGAAGCCCCGACCGCTCCGACGATCACATCATCATACTTATCATTGTTGACATCACCGACCGCAACCGAACAACCCAGCAGATCATTACTGTTTCTGCCTGATATCCTCACTATACCCGGAGTATCATCCGCAAGATCGATCAAAGACGGAAAAGGTCTTTTGCCATATATTACATAGACTTCACCTGTCTTTTCTCTCTTTTCGGAATCGACTGACGGCGCACCAAGAATAACATCATCAAATCCATCATTATTGATGTCGCCCACTGCGACCGAACTGCCTAAAAGACCGCCTTCTTTTCTCCCCATGATTTTTACGATTGAGCCTGTATCCGACTGTATATCTACAGCGGCGGGTAAAGGGCGACCACCCAGTATAATATAGACAATTCCGGCATCATTCCTTTCAACGGGATCAGCCCATATCGCACCGATAATAATATCCTGGTAACCGTCATTATTTACATCACCCACACAAACAGAACGTCCACACAGGTCATTTTCCGCTCCACCGGCAATGACAGCCAGTTCACTGTATTCATGTGCGCTCAAATCTATTGTTGAAGGGAAAACATTCTGAGTATTCCCCATGCGCGCAGAAAAAAATACATTAATGACGCAGAGCATCCCTAGTGTAACAGTACGTACCATGCTCACTCTTCTGTTCGGTGTCTTTAATATTATTTTTTTACCTTATATATATAATTCCTTGGTATTATAAATTATAGTCTTAACATAAGTATATGTCAAGTATGATTTATACAATTTTTTTCGACAGTCAGCTTATCCGATGCATCCGTTTCAGCGTTTTCCGCAACGAAAAAGGAATAAGTCGATGCTGTCATCATGGAGTCGATGTGAATAGCAATGAAGGAGAACAATATGGTACAGATATTGTTGTAGATATTACAGTTAAGAGCATTATGTTCAGCGGGACTATGGCCGTTCTTCTCTGCGTTTAAATATATAGATTGCGGGGAGAAGCATAAACGGAGGTTAACAGAGGAAGAATTATTATACAATTCCTATATTTAGTTTTGTCTTTCTTTTTCTTGATTATATAATTCACATAATCATATTCCATTCCCCCGCGCGGAGGGAAAGCGGAGTGAAACACATAAACTGATGTGATACGATGGGGCCTTTATTATCCATTATAAAACGGCCTGATCAACCCTGTTCTTCGCATTTTACGAGTCAATCGCCTCTTTGAGTCTGTCGTAGAGAGTACTCACCGGAATCCGTTCTTTCACGTTACGGTCTTTTATCCTGAGTTCGACAAATCCTTCTTTTACATTCCTTTCGCCGACAACAACGAGAACGGGAGCTCCCGTGAGGTCTGCATCATTGAATTTGACTCCGGCACGTTCATCACGGTCATCGATAATGACAGAGATGCCCTGTTTTATAAGGCTTTCATAAATTTCCCGTGAAAGGT
>JAJFUH010000193.1 GCA_021372535.1 bacterium | reverse complement strand
CTTCTGATGTCGAATTCACCATTAATCTGATCAAGAATCCAGCCTCAAATGCCAACAGGTTCATTAAAAAGAACGTTTCCCTGATTGAAAGTGTGAATGTCATCGATCCTCTCCATGTTGTTATAACGTTGACGAGGCCTGTTGATGATCCAGCGTTTATTCTGGGATTTCCGATTCTTCCCAAACATATGCAGAATAAAATGGGATCGAATGGGATACAGCGTAACAGCCCTTATTCAGTTGATCCGGCCGGAGGAGGCTCAGGGAAATACATGTTTCGGAGCGCCATGTTCAGCGGCCCGATAAATCTTACACGGAATGCCGACTATTATGGTAATAAGGCTTATATTGAACGTATTAAAGTAGGAATACAACCTCTGTACGATCAGATTGCCAACAATCTGCTCTTCGAGGGTATTCATTTTGCCATCGAGCTGCCGCCGCGCTATCTGGATTTTTTCACGGCTGCCGGGAAACACTATCTCCGTGATTACAACAGTCTGGCGTTTCAGTATATCGGACACAATTATGACAATCCGATTCTGAAAAATAAAGATATACGGAAAGCTATCACCCTTGGGACCGATCGTGTCAATATGCTGAAAATGGTATATCTCAACCGGGGTGTTATTCTTTCGGGTCCCTATGCGCCGTCCGACCCCGGATTCAATGTAAACGTTCAACCGATCGGATACGACCCCAATGCAGCAGTAAAGCTCTTGGAAAGCTGTGGTTACAAACTCATAGACAACGATGGAATACGGCATAATGGCAAGGATCGTTTATCATTCAATCTGAGAGTTATCGCCGACAAGGAAACGACAAACGAGGTTGCAATACTCTTTCAGGGGAATATGAAGGCGATTGGTATCGATATACGTATCGAGCATTATCCGCGGCAGCGTTGGCAGGAGATAGCCCAGGCCGGCGATTTCGATATGATTCTCGGCGAAAAGGAATACAACGCTTTTGCGGAAATTGCGACAATCTTCGATTCGAATGAAATCGGCCCCAATGGAATAAATTATTCACGATTCAGAAGCAGTACGATCGACTCTCTGCTGACCGACCTGTTTAATGCAACCACGGCGGAGGGAAGGAAGCTCATCAAATGGAACCTGCATGAAGCAATAAACGAGGAGCAGCCGTATACATTTTTATGGAGTGTCAACAAAACAGCAGTTTTCAGGAACTGCGTAAGAAGAGTACGGATACAGCCCTTCGAGTTTTTTACCTATATCAATGAGTGGTGGATCGATCAGGATATGGAAAATCAAAAGTAGAAGTGTTCTACCAGTTCCTTATGGATGAATCTGTCTGTTCCGTCGCCATGCTGCGGCTTACTTATGATTGTTTGGATAATGAAGAACGTACATGATGACCAGAAAAGAAATACTGCTGGTATTGAATTTTGCCCGGGAAATTGCAAAGGCTGTAAGCATTTTTGTTTTTGTTACGTTGAGCGTATTCCTTTTTATTCACTGGATGCCCGGTTCAAATGCCGATGAATGGTCGCTGGACCCCGGTTCGGCTGCACGGACCGATCAGCCGGTTTTTTTGAAATATTGTACATGGCTTGGAAAAGCCGTACAGCTTGATTTTGGTTTTTCCCTTACCCATCCCGCAAAGGTCAGCACAGCAGTTTTCAAGTGTTTTCCGGTAACTATGTTGTTTTTGTCGGTCGCTCTTGTAATTGCTGTACTGTCGTCTCTTCTTATAGGAGTTTTGTGGGCAACAAACGAGTCGCATCCTTTTGTGCGATTTCTTCGTTTTGTTTCATACCTTTTTTCTTCCATACCGGTTTATATTCTCGGGATGGTGGCTTTTGTCCTCGTTTTTCTGTATATCAGAACCAACAAGGTAAATGTCGATTATAATGAATTCTGGAATATTGACAGAGTCATCGACCAGAAGTTTCCCCTCTGGATCGTCATGTACATCATTCCTCCGGCGCTGCTCGGTATCGGCAACGGTAATCTGATCGAACTGAGCGGGGGAATCAGGAGCAGTGTCAGAACAGTTCTGAACACCGAGTTTATAAAAGCCGTTCGTGCCCGCGGGGCTTCCGTTACACGGCATGTTGCCAGGAATCTCCTCCTCGATGTGGTGAGCCTGATCGATGCACGGATCACCTATCTCATCAGCGGCGCTGTCATTCTTGAAAATGTTTTTAACTGGAATGGCCTTGGAAAATTAGGCGTGGACGCCGCAATGGCCTTTAAATACTCCCAGGAATACATAGTCGATTATCCTCTGGTGCTGGCAGTCGTGTTTGTGTTTACCTGTATTGTAATATTTTCACGGATTATGAAGATATTTCTTTTTTATTTGATCGATCCCCGAATCAGAGCCAGTACCGCAGTGTAAAAAAGGAGCCGGATTTGTCGGGTGCCGTGAGAAAAATCGGTTATTTATACAGGAGAGGGATATTTTCCATCGCGCTCGGCATTATCGTATTGCTGACAATGATCGGAGCATCATTTGCGATGAAATCCAGAAATCCGGAAGAGACAAATGCGGATTATATTTCGTATCCGCCCACGGTTTCCATTCTCAGGGCTTTGACTTTACGCGGTAAAGACATGTCGACACGGAGAACCGACGGGGATACAATACCTATACTGAAACCGGAATCACGCCCCGATGCTGAAGGTGTTCCGGAGTTGCCCTCTGAAATTCAGACGCTCAAACCCGATAATACATCGAACCGGGTATCTATCAGCGAGGAATCCCTTCCTTCATTGGGGGAAGTAAATAACCCGGTTGAAACCGTCGGAGCTGACAAAACCACTTCATCCCCTCCGAGGACGTTTATTTTCGGGACAGACCATCTGGGCAGGGATGTTTTCGTACGTGTTGTTGCTGCGTCCAAAACCTATATGATACCGTGTTTCACGGGGGTGGGTATTGCCCTTTTACTGGGAACGATGCTGGGGATCATGAGTGGATATTTTCCTCATTCGTGGGCTGGTACACTCGGAAATTTTCTTCAGGATTCGATTCGTTCGATTCCTGTGTTTGTCGGAATGATCATCGTCATGTGCTCGACAAAAATCGATATAATGATAATCATGGTATCGTTCGGAATATTTGTTGCCCCGAGGATCGCCGCAATCGTCGAGCAGCAGATATATTCACTTCGCCAGCATGATTTTATCGTCGCGGCGGTTGAGATGGGAATCCCGACTCTCACGATTATCGGCAAACATATAATTCTGTACAACTGTATTCCGGTTCTTATCGCTCAGGCAGCTTTTACCTACGCGGAAGCGGTGTTGATCGAAACGAGCCTGGGATTTTTAGGGATGGGAGCCATGGGGAGTGACCTGAGCTGGGGCTTCATGGTCAAAGAGGGATTTTTCTCATTTTTGCGGGGCAATTTATGGATTTCTTTTTTCCCGACAATGGCCATAATTATCAGCATTCTTTCTTTTCAGGCTCTCGGGAACGGATTGATCAAATTCTTTGATTTCCAAACCAGGCCGGCTGAATAACGGGAGTGACTCCATAAATGTGTTATTATATAGGTAGTTATAGGATTACATGACCCAGATGGTACGGTCTCTTCTGAGTATTGAAAACCTGACGGTGGAGTTTCATGACCGGTCCGGTCCCTCTTTTCGGGTGCTCCATGATATTTCGTTTGACATCATGGAGGGCGAGATTCTCGGTCTCATCGGGGAGTCCGGAGCCGGGAAATCCGTGCTGGGGCATTCGGTTATGGGGCTTCTGGATGGTTATCCCGGAATAATCAAAGGCAGGATTGTGCTCAAGGGCGACAATGTGCTCGAGGGCCTTTCTTATTCCGGTGACGGCACCGGTCAGACGCTGAAAGGTATACGGCAGTTTCGCAGGTGGCGTAAAGAATATCAGCGACGCATGAAAAAAATCCGGGGGAAACAGCTCGGTATGATATTTCAGGAGCCGTTCAAGAGTATGGATCCGCTCTTTACCGTTCGTGATCATATTGTTGAAGCGCTCCATAACGATTCGAGCTCCGGAATCATAGGGAATAATACAGTACTGGACCTGCTGCGGTCGGTACGGCTCGATAATCCGGAAAAGGTACAGAATCAGTATGTTTTCGAATTGAGCGGAGGCATGATTCAGCGTGTGATGATAGCAATCGCTCTCGCAACCAAGCCGGCGCTTATTATCGCCGATGAACCGACTACAGCGCTCGATACGGTAACCCAGAAAACGATACTCGATCTGATTCAGCAGAAATCAAAAGAAATCGGTCAATCGTTATTGTTCATCACTCATGATCTTGGAATCGCCGCTCGTTACTTCGATAGGATAGCAGTGCTGTTCGGCGGCAGAATCGTTGAAATCGGGAGCTGCTCACATGTCACGGGAACCGTGATCAGTCATCCTTACACATTAGAATTGTTACAAGCCGCTGTCGGTTTAAAATCTCAGAACATTGAGCGGCGGAAAGAATTATTGGACAGAGACTCATCGGGATGTATTTTTAAAAACAGGTGTAGAGAACATTTTAAAATCTGCATGGATGAAGATCCGCCTCTGTTCGAGGTGGAAAAAGGTTATTTTATCAGATGCTGGAAATACCGGTAACATTTCCGGACAATATAATAACGACGTGTATAATATGTATTATGGTATAAAAGGTTGTGTTGTCAGATGGCTTATATACTTGAATTCCTGAATGTC
>JAJFUH010000192.1 GCA_021372535.1 bacterium | reverse complement strand
CAAACATCATCCGATGATTCAACACAGCTTTGCCAGCCTCGAGACGGAAGAAATAGACTCCCGAAGACGCAAGAATACCTTTGTCGTCCTTACCGTTCCAGGCAACGGTGTGAGTGCCTGCCTGCATTTCCTGAACGAGGAGTGTCCTGATCTTCTGTCCCGTTATACTGTACACCGATATGTCGATACGCTCATCCTCGGGGATGTAAAATTCAATTGTCGTATCAGGATTGAAAGGATTGGGATAGTTACCGGTGATTTTCATCTGCATGGGGTGCGCGATGGATTTCTTTAATGGAGCAGCCTTTGTACCGACGCTTGTCAGCATGTTTGCTGTTCCAAGCCATTTTATACCCTGAGCATCCTCATATATACTCCAAAAATATGAGTCATCTTTCAATTCGCTGTCGTACTTCGTATAGCTTTGCCATTGAGCACCATCAAAACTCCACAAACCGGTCGATGTTCCGCACAACAGTATTCCTTCTTTGTCACGTATAATGGACAACACCATACGATCTTCAAGTATGTCATAGAGTGAACAAGCGCTGAACACTTCCCAGTTGTTGCCGGTGAAACGGGCGACGCCCGCTCCAGTGCCGAACCAGATTACACCATCATCATCGATATGAATTGCGGTGACAAGATTACTCGGCAATCCGGAATTATCCTGGGTATACGTTTTCCAAACCGCACCGTCATATCTCGATACTCCAAGACCGGTTCCTACCCATATCTCTTTGCCCTGTAATTTTAATGAGTAGATATAATCATCTGCAAGACCGTCTTTCTTTGTCTGGGTTGTAAATGTGTTGCCGTCGTAACAGACAAGTCCACCGCCATAGGTGCCTAACCACTTTCTGTTAAGCTCATCCACTTCAATCGATGTCACATGATTCGATGCCAGTCCGCTGTTTTCTGACGTGTACGTTGTCCATTTCTCGCCGCCGAAGCTCGATAAGCCATGCGGAGTACCTACCCAGAGAATATTTTCTCTGTCAAGAGCCATAGTACGCGCTTTATTATAGACCAGCCCGTCCTTTTCACCATACACCGTCCATTTCTCGCCATCGAACTTCGCCACCCCGCCGCCGTCGGTTCCGAACCACATCGCGCCGTTCGCGTCCTCTGTGATTGCGCGGATCTCGTTCGCGGGCAGACCGTCCGCTTTTGTGTACTCGCGCCATAATTCCTGGCCTGATACATTACCTGACATAAAAATAATGCCAGCCCCAAGTAAAATCACGTTAATGATCTTCATTTTCTCGCTCCTTTTCTTGTGTGGGTTTGGGAATGAATTGATTCAGCAACAATACCGATCACCCCCTTTCACGCAATTAGCGGATACGATAACAATACTAACAATAATACTAATATATTAGTATAGTCAAGTATATTTTAGCATATCGATAAAAATAGTTGTACTGTATTACCTCTATCTTATTGTTATTATGTTTATTAAAAAAATGATTGATTATTGGAAGAATAATGCACGTTTATTTGATTGACGGAAATCACCGTTATGCACGAAATTTTGCAGCTCACTCTGAACCTTTTTGAATATATTCATTCTTTAACAATGCCAGGTATACAGGCATATCAGGACGTTTTTTCAGCGCCGGTCTGCGGGTGTAAAAGATTTTTTACCGAAAAAAATAAGACGCCCATATCGAGCGTCTTATTTCATTGATTCTCTATTATTGAAGGACAGTTCGAACCGGTGCCTCCTCCCTTTATTTACTTACTCAGCGAGGTATAGGCGTTGTCGCATTTGTCGACTATCCATCCGCCGGAACACAGGGTGAAGCAGTCCCTGCAGTATATGCATTCATTGGCCAGGTCCGGAACCACGGCTATCTCACGGTTGATTCCCCTCCCTTTGAAATACACGGCGTTGAGTTTCTTGACTTCCGAGCAGTAACGGACGCACATGCCGCAGAGGTTGCAGTCGGTGTGATCGGAATGGAACCGTGACTCCGTGACGCCGTAATCTTTTGCCAGCGCCGAAAGCGAGGGCCACAGAAGCTCGATGATCATTTTACGGATTTTCGCGATCTTTTCCGTGTTCGTTTTCACCACGATGTTCTCTTCAGCGGGATAGGCGCAGGATGCCACGATTCTCGTGCGGTTTCCCTTCGTGACCTCGACCATGCACAGCCGGCATTCCCCGTATGGCTTCAGCTGCTTGTTGTAACACAGTGTCGGAATATGTATCCCGTTTCTCTGCGCCGCTTCGAGGATGGTTTCTCCCTCTTCCGCAGCGACCTGTCTGCCGTCGATTTCCAATGGTATCGTACTCATGATTTATTATCCTTTCGAAAAGTATCCTTTAGCGCCCGAATCACTCATACCCTCTCTGCAAACGACCGGACCGGTGTTTTTATCACCGCTCTTGCCTTATCGGGACAGACCGTATAGCAGCTGCCGCACTTGATGCAGTTCTCCTGATCGATGGCGAAAACCCGGTCTTTCGACACCGCGCTCGCCCGTATTTCGTAAATCGCGTTGGTCGGGCAGTTCTTGGCACAGGTACCGCATCCGATACAGGAATTCTTGTCGATGGCATACGATATGAGGTCCTTGCAGACACCTGCCGGGCAGCGTTTTTCCCTGATGTGGGCTTCGTATTCGCTCCTGAAGTGCCTGATCGTGCTCATGACCGGATTCGCCGCCGTTTTACCGAGCGCGCACAGGGCGGCAACCTGCATGAACTCCGCGAGTTCCTCGAGCAGCTCGATATCGCCCTCCCTGCCGTTTCCGGTCGTGATGTTGTTGAGGATTCTGAGCATCTGACGGAGCCCTTCACGGCACGGGACGCATTTCCCGCAGGATTCGTGGGCGAGAAAATCGGTGTAGTACCGCGCCGTATCGACCATGCAGGTTTCCTCGTCCATCACGATCATGCCGCCCGAACCCATCATCGAGCCCGCCTTGTCGAGCTCGTCGAAATCGACGGGGATATCGAGCATGCTCTCCGGAATCACTCCCCCGGAGGGACCGCCGGTCTGCACCGCCTTGAACTTCTTCCCCTTCAGGATTCCGCCGCCGATATCGAACACGATTTTCCGGAGGGTGATGCCCATGGGAACCTCGACAAGCCCGGTATTGTTCACCTTGCCGACGAGGGAGAATATCTTGGTGCCCTTGCTGTTTTCGGTGCCGATGCTCCTGAACCACCCGGCGCCTCTGTTTATGATTGCCGGTACATTCGCCCAGGTCTCGACATTGTTGAGGCAGGTCGGCTTGTCCCATAATCCCTTCACCGCGGTGTGGATGTATTTCGACCGCGGCTCGCCGACTTTTCCCTCGATGGCGGTCATCAGGGCACTCGATTCGCCCGAAACGAACGCTCCCGCGCCCCGGTGAATTGTCACATCGAAGTCGAAACCCGACCCGAGGATGTTTTCCCCGAGGAGTCCGAGCTCGTGCGCCTGTCTGATGGCGATTTCGGTATTCTCCACAGCGAGCGGGTATTCCTGGCGGACATAGATGAAACCCTCGTGAGAGCCGATGGCGTACGCACCGAGGAAAAGACCTTCAAGGACACTGTGTGGATTGCCTTCGAGGAGGCTCCTGTCCATATACGCTCCCGGATCGCCTTCATCGGCATTGACGATGACGTATTTGGGTTCCTCGGGCGCATTTTTGGTGGTATCCCATTTCCTTCCGGCGGGGAAGCCGCCGCCGCCGCGACCGCGCAGGTTGGCGTCACGAATTTCTTTCACCACGCTGTCGGGATTCATCTCGAAGAGAGCTTTTGCTGCTGCCGAATACCCGCCGATGGCGATGTAATCCTCGATTTTTTTAGGATCGACAAGCGCGTTACTGGCGAGTATTGTGCGGTGCTGATGTTTGTAGAAGGGGATATCGTCCATATGGGCGATACGGTCGCCGGTCGCAGGGTCCTTGTAGAGGAGGCGCTCGACCAGTTTTTTCTTGACGAGGGTCTGCTCGACGATCTCGGGAACATCTTTTTCCTTAGTACCTAGATAGCATATCTTTTCGGGAAGGATGACCACGATCGGCCCGCGCTCACAGAACCCGTAACACCCGGTCTTTCGCAGGTCAACGACATGCCGAAGCTCGTGCTTTTCGAGCTCGCGCTCGAATGCCCCGTAAATATCCTGGGAGCGGTAGGCAAGACAGCCCGTGCCAGAGCAGACCGTTATGCACGTACGGCTGGGATCGCGCCTGGCGTTAATGAATTCCTGTAACTTCCGGAGGTCGGAATATGAGTTCAGTTTTGGCATGACAATTCCCTCTTTTCTCTGTACGAATCAAATACTTTCTGAAGCTGGATCACTTTGGGATTGTTGAAGTACTGATCGTCGATCTTGATGACCGGGGCAAGGGCGCAGCACCCGAGACAGTGCACCGACTGGAGGGTGAAAAGCTTTTCCGAATCGGTTTCTCCGGGACTGATTCCGAGCAGATTGGAAACCCGTTCGAGAAGTTCCGAGGAACCGCGCACATGACACGCGGTGCCGTCGCATACCTGGATAATATGAGCACCCCGCGGTTTGAGGCTGAATGCCTCATAGAAATTGGCGATTGTGTAAATGGAATTGAGCGGGATATTGAGCCGCATCGATACCCACTTCAGGGCATGACGCGGGAGCCAGTTGATTTTTGCCTGTATGTCGAGCAGAATCTGGATCAGAGCGCTCTTTTTGTATTCATGCCGGTGAATCACCTCGTCAACGATTCTCAAATCGCGAACCATTTCCTGTATGGCTTTCTCGCGTTCGTGAATATGTCCGAGACTCTCGGCATGGAACCGTGCTTCGTTTTCGAGGTGTTCCAGTTCATCGAAGAAATCGCGTTTCCCCACACCGAGCGCATAAAATTCTCCGAGATTCTCGAGTCCTTTCAGGAGAAGGTCCTGCTTGTTCATCGGCGCCGGCCCGGGAACCTCGGCTGCGGGTATAATCTCTTCAGCGGACGGCATTTCATGGATTTGCCTTACCTGTAATCCGCGTTTGACTGATTCGAGAAGTTTATTCGGCTCGAACGGCTTGGTCAGAAAATCGAATGCCCCGATTTTCATCGTTTCCACCGCCGTATCGATCGAACCATAGCCGGTAATGACGATAGAAACGATACTCGGGTCGATCTCGGAGATTCGCGCAATTACTTCCTGCCCGGTCAGTCCCGGCATCTTCAGATCGACAAGAACGACTTTCGGGTGCGACTGCTCTACGAGTTTCAATCCCTGGAGACCATCGCGGGCAACCGCCGCCCGCAAGCCTTCCTCTTCGAGGGTCTGACGGCACCCTTCGCACATCGATTCATCGTCGTCGATAACGATGACATCAGGCCTTATTACTGTTACACCATCAGTGAGATTCATTATGAGCTCCTTGTACTGAATAATGAATGAAGCTGAACCATTATTTTAATTTCTTTTTCGCGGCGGGGTGTATTAAGCTCTGCCGGAAAAGGTAAGAGCTAAAACTCTACCAAAAACAGAAATACACCACATATCTCCGTCGTAATTATGTATATGTGCTTTGTTTTCAAGGAATTAAAGCGACGGTATCATGCATCTGGTAAAATTGAGGAACATGAACCGGAAACGATGTTCCGGGGGTATTTGTACCATCATTGAATGCAATGGGGAGAAATGTACCAAAACCGTTTTGTGCTGTGCTGTGTTATGTTTTAAAAGTCTTGTGATAAAGTCTGTAAGTGTGGATATAAGCTGTCAAGGGTCGGCACGAAGTGCTGATTTACATGCCCTTGACAGCACCGAAACAATACATTTCATTATCGGGCTCGTGAAAAATATACTTTTTCACAGC
>JAJFUH010000191.1 GCA_021372535.1 bacterium | reverse complement strand
GGAGCTCCCGTCCTGTCATACGCGGTCTCACCAGAGACCAGATTATTCTCCTTGTCGACGGGTGCAGGGTTGTCACTGCCACGGCGACAGCTGCCCAGTTCGGAACCATCGCGCAGGGTGACATCGAGCGGATAGAGGTTCTCAAAGGCCCGATATCGGTTCTGTACGGTTCCGGTTCGACCGGCGGAGTTGTCAATGTCATCACCCGGAAAGGTCATTTCAGTTCCGAGCCCATGTACAGTTTCGACATCAATCCCACCTATGAAAGCGGAGCAAACGGTTTATCGTCGTACGAGCGCGCAGGTTGGTCGAATTCACGGTTTTATCTGAGCCTTTCTCAGTCGAACAGGAAATATACTGATTACCGGGCTGCCGATGGCTTGCGCATAAGGAATTCCCAGTTCGAAGACCGTCAGACTCAGGTGAATTTCGGCCTGAAAGTATCCGACCGTCATACCCTCGAAGGCCGTTACCAGTATTTTTCCGTACTCGATGCGGGTGTCCCCGGCGCGGCAAGCTTCCCGAAAAACGCCCTTGCACGGTATCCGGACACATCACGGATTCTTGCGGATATGTCATGGACATGGCGTCCCCATACCACATGGCTCCGGGAATCGAGCATCAACGCATATTACCAGCCGGTTAAACGGAATGTCGAGCTGTTACCCAATACGCCGCCCTCGGAGACTCCAAATCCCGTCGACAGCACCAAACTCATACGGATGACCCCGACGGCTATCTATCCGAAAGCCGATCACCGTGTGACCGGAGCCCGCTGGCAGAACGATCTGTCCCTGGGCCGCCACCGTATCGTGGCGGGTATCGAGGGCTGGCAGAAACACATGACATCAGACCGCACTAAAATCATCATAAAGGAAATAATCGATAAAGAAACGGAAAACCGTATCGGCGATCCCACGACAATTACCATAAAAGACACTCCCGTCCCGGAAAGCTGGCAGAGTCCCGTCGGTTTTTTTGCGGAAGATGCCTTTGATCTTGGGAAACGGGCTGAAATTACCCTCGGCAGCCGTATCGACCATATCCATACAGAAAACAGAAAGGCTTACCTGACCGACCAGCCTCCGAGCGATGTGCTTCTCTGGGATAAACGTACCGATAACGATATCAGCTGGAGTTTCGTCGGCGGCGGAATCTATAAGCTGTTTCCCGGCATCGATGTCAATCTCACCCTTGCCCGCTCGTTCAGATCGCCAACCCTTGAGGAGCGATACCTGTATGCGGATCTGGGCGGAAAAGTGACAGTCGGCGACCCTGAAATCAATTCGGAAAAAGGGACATTCGTCGAGGGCGGCATTTCAGTCACAGCCGGTCCGGCCAGGCTGAAAGCGCAGACATTTCTCAATTCAATCACCGACATGGTCATTCTCAACCCGGGCGGAACGTTCAACGGCAAACCGGCCGATGTCTATACCAATGCAGGGAAAGCCCTCATCCGTGGTTTCGAGGTCAGCGCCGACTGGATCGCCCATCCGAAATTGCTCGTGCAGGCCGATGTTTCATACATCCGGGGCACCGATGAAAAATACGACAACGATCTGCCCTCGATGCCGCCTGCGAAGGCTCATATGAGCTTCAGGTGGTCTTTTACAAAAAACCTCTGGCTCGAACCGCTTGTCACCTTCGTCGACCGTCAGGATAAAGTCGCTCCGGGCGAACGCACTACTCCGGGGTACGGCACGGTCGATATCTCCGCAGGTAAATCCATTTTAAAAACAGGCGCGGTGAGCCACGATCTCGTCGTCGGTGTGAAAAATGTCGGCGATAAACTCTACCGTGACCATCTCACCATTTCACGCGGGTACGAGATGTACGGAATTGGCAGGAGTTTCTTTGTATCGTGGAAGATGAATTTAGATCATTCAAGATAAGGGATAAAGACAGGCAGAAGGCACAAGGCATAAGGCACAAAAAGATAATACCATTAACTATAAACCAGAGACCAGAGACTACAAACCAGAAACCATATATGAAGAGAGTGTGATGGAAAAGGAAAACCTTATAAAAAAGGCAGAAGGCACAAGGCACAAGGCACAAGGGGAAACGAACAGATCAAATGAAGATAAATTTGTGCCAACCGATTACGTGCTTGATAATCTTAAAATGCTTCTGGAATCGGATGGGCGTACTTTTGAGGAGAAAGTGACAGCACATGCCCGTGAAATAACAAAACGTACCTTTAACGGCGGTGTGTTCGTGAGCGGACTCCTTGCTATGAGCAGCTTCTGCAGGAATGACTGCACCTACTGCGGACTCCGTGTATCGAACAGGAATATTCCCCGGTTCAGGCTCCCGCTCGACGACATCAGAAATGCGACGGACCGCCTCCGCGAAAGTGGTATCGGCAGGATATTTTTTGTCTCCGGCGAGGACCCGGGATACCCCATCGACCAGATACTCGCCATGACTGCCCATGCAAAAAGTATCGGTCTCCATGTCACCCTCGGGCTCGGCGTATATCCGGAACATGTGCTTCGTGAGATACACGACGCCGGGGCGGACTGTTTTACGCTTAAATTCGAGACATCGAACCGTGAAATGTTCGGGAAAATCAAGCCCACAGTGAATTACGACGAACGTATGGCCTGCATACGGAACATCAAGCCCGTGGGCATGGAGCTCGGTTCGGGTGACATCATCGGCCTTGAAGGACAGACTGTGGACGATGTGGCCGACGATATTCTTCTCATGCGGGAGCTTGCCATTGACTGGGCGCCGGTCGTCCCCTATCTCCCCGCTCCCGGTACGCCGATGGCCGAAACGACTCCGATGGGTGACGTTTCACGCACGCTCAGGGTGATATCGCTCCTGCGCGTTCTGATGAACGATATCATCATTACCGCCGGTCAGCCCAAACAGGGTTCAAAAGCAGGATTCGCCGACCCGGACGGTAACCGCGCCGCGCTCGATGCCGGGGGCAACATCCTGTTTGTCGATGTCACGCCTCTTGCGGTGAGGAAGGATTTCGATATTACACCGGGAAGGGTGCTTCCGGGTCTCGCCCATGTGGAAAAGCTCCTGGAAAGCACAGGGCTGAAAGCGATTTTGGCATGATTGACAGAATCTGCTGATTTGTGTCAATCCGTGTTCTATAAAATCTTTTGAATAATCCGGGTTAACAAGCATTGCGAAATAAAAAACTCAGCGGTAAGCACGCAGAATAATACTTGCTAATGCATTATTTGAAAGTAATATTTCTTTATCGATACGATTGCTGAGAATTTTAACTGATTATAATTTGATATGGGGAATCCCTGATAATAACTTCCTCATTTTTAAAATCAGCATAATGAACGGGCAACGGATTTCTTGCTAAAACTTTAAAAGTCTTGTGATAAAGTCTGTAAGTGTGGATATAAGCTGTCAAGGGTCGGCACGAAGTGCTGATTTACATGCCCTTGACAGCACCGAAACAATACATTTCATTATCGGGCTCGTGAAAAATATACTTTTTCACAGC
>JAJFUH010000190.1 GCA_021372535.1 bacterium | reverse complement strand
CTTCCCGAGGAAATTACGGCAGTATGCGGTGAGGTCCGCGGGAAGATATCGATACCTTTTGGCATCCACTGCCACAACGATTCCGGGCTCAGCGCGGCGAATACCATGGCTGCCGTTACCCAGGGAGCCGTGCAGATTCAGGGAACGATAAACGGTATCGGCGAGCGGTGCGGGAATGACAATCTCTGTACATCGATCCCTAATATTACATTGAAACTCGGCATCGAATGTCTTCTGCATAACAAAATCAGGGAGCTCATGGAGCTTTCACGGTTTGTTTCGGAGATATCCAACGAGTTTCATAACCACCGTCAGCCCTATGTCGGAGAGAGCGCATTTGCTCATAAGGGGGGTGCACACATCGATGGTGTTGTCAAGAATCCGCGGACCTTCGAACACGTCGATCCCCAGATGGTTGGCAATCAGCGCCGTTTTCTCCTCTCCGATCAGTCGGGAACCGCTACGGTGCTGGCAAAGCTGAAGATGATTTATCCCGATCTCGATAAGAACGGGCCCCGGATAAAGGCTGTGCTTACCGAATTGAAGAAAAAGGAACATGAAGGATACCAGTATGAGGCAGCGCAGGGATCGTTCGAACTTCTTGCGGCGCGGATTATCGATGATTACAAACCCCCGTTTTCGCTCGGCGGATTCAGGGTGATAACCGACCGCCGTCAGGATGGCTCGATGATCAGCGAGGCAACGATAAAACTCACGGTGGATGGCGCCGAAGAGCTTACCGCTTCGGAGGGCGATGGCCCGGTCGATGCTCTCAATGGTGCTGTCCGTAAGGCTCTTAACAGGTTTTATCCCCAGCTTGCGACGGTTCATCTCGAAGACTACCGTGTACGCGTGCTTTCGTCGGATGAGGGAACGGAGGCGAAGGTGCGTGTGCTCATCGAGTCTTCGGATGGCGTCGATGCCTGGGGTACTGTCGGTGTTTCGGAAAACGTTATCGAGGCTTCCTACATAGCGCTTGTTGAAAGTCTCTCGTATAAACTCGTTCTTGACAAGAGAAAGGCTGGCCATAACGCTCATGGGCAGAATTCATAGACGGACAGCGCGGCTGGAAAAGCTCCCGCCATACCTGTTTGCCAGACTTAACGATCTGAAATTGAAAATGCGCCAGGACGGCGCTGACATTATTGATTTCGGCATGGGAAATCCCAATATCCCGACTCCCGATCATATTGTGAACAAGCTGACCGAATCGGTCACTGATTCCAAGACTCACCGTTATTCGGCGTCACGGGGTATTCCTAACCTGCGGAAAGCGATTTGCCGCATGTACAAGCGGGTGTACGATGTCGATCTGAAATGGTCGACCGAATCGATTGCATTGCTCGGTTCAAAGGAAGGCCTTTCCCACCTCATGCTTTCACTTCTCGATACGGGTGATTCGGTAATGGTTACCAACCCGACCTACCCCGTCCACATTTACAGCGTGGTTATTGCGGGAGGAAATGTCGTCGCCATTCCGCTTACCCGGAAAACGGGTTTTTTACCGGCGATGGAAGACATCATGAGGGAAATATGGCCCAAGCCCAAACTTATGGTGCTTTCGTTTCCCCATAATCCCACGACGGCGTGCGTCGATCTGGATTTCTGGGGCGAAGTGGTTGAGTTCGCACGGCGGTCGAATACGATCATCGTTCATGATTTTGCCTATGCTCAGATGGGCTTCGACGGATACCGGCCTCCGAGTATTCTCCAGGTTCCCGGGGCGAAAGACATAGCGGTCGAGTTTACCACCATGTCGAAAGTCTACAGCATGGCCGGATGGCGTGTCGGGTTCTGTGTCGGCAATCCCGAAGTGATTGAAGACCTTTACAGCATCAAGGGATATTTTGATTATGGTATCTTCACACCGATTCAGGTTGCGGCTATCGCCGCACTCGATGGTTCTCAGGAATGTGTCGATGAGACTGTCGATATTTACAAACGGCGCCGTGATGCCTTTGTGGATGGTCTTATCAAGATCGGATGGGATGTACCGCGACCGAAAGCGACCATGTATCTGTGGTGCCCTATCCCCGAGCAGTACAAAGAGATGGGCTCTATCGAGTTTTCCATGAAACTTCTCCGCGAGGCCGAGGTTGTCGTTTCTCCAGGTGTGGCATTCGGCGGGCTCGGAGAGGAATACATACGTATTTCCCTCGTTGAAAACGAACAGAGAATCAACCAGGCTGTCCGTAATATCAAACGGTGCCTTTTTTAATTCACCGTTGCAGCATTCAGCACGCAGCACCCGGCATGTTATATATTATCTCTATCCGTCTGCATCGTTGCATAGTTGCTTCGTTCGGCGGAACGTTGTCTTTTCGGGATAAGCAGCAAGCTCACAGGGAGGAAAAACCGCTTGAAAGACATTGAAGGGGGAGTCACGGCACCTGCCGGATTTAAAGCAGGTACGGCCGAATGTGGAATCAAAACGGCGTGTCGCCCGGACCTGATGGTGATTGCTTCCGATGTTCCTGCATCATGCGCGGGCATGTTCACGTCAAACAGAATTAAGGGCGCTCCCGTTATTGTCAGCCGCGAGAATGTCAAACATGGGGTGGCCCGCGCCATAGTGGCAAACAGCGGAAATGCCAATGTCTGCAACGGCGAGGATGGCATTGCGGCTGCGGTTGCCATGACCGGGGAGACCGCTCGTATGCTTGGATGCGAATCATCGGAAATCCTTGTGGCTTCCACGGGGGTCATCGGAAGGCCGTTCCCCATCGAGAAGGTCATGAAAGGAATTCCGCACGCTGTTGCCGGACTTTCCCGTAATGGAAGCGGTTTGGCTGCCCGGGCGATCATGACAACCGATACCGTCCCCAAGGAGACCGCGATAGAAATCGATGTCGCGGATGTTCCGGTAAGAATCGGTGCGATTGCAAAAGGGTCTGGAATGATTTGTCCCGATATAGCCACCATGTTCTGCTTTATAACAACCGATGTCGCCATTGAACCGTCCTCGCTGAGAAAAGCGCTCCGTCAGGCTGTGGATGTAAGTTTCAACTGTATTACAGTTGACGGGGATATGTCGACCAGTGACACTGTTTTCATGCTTGCCAGCGGTAAAGCCGGTAATGCCGTGCTCAGGAGCCGCTCGAAGGCGTTCGATGCCTTCACCGATGGCCTGACCGAGATTTGTCTCCGCATGGCAAAAGCGATTGTACGGGACGGCGAAGGGGCGACACGATTTATTACGGTGAGGGTTACCGGGGCGGCAGGCAGGGATGATGCCCGGCGGGTGGGAATTGCAATCGCAAATTCGCCCCTTGTCAAGACCGCCTGTTTCGGAAGTGACCCCAATTGGGGCCGGATAATCTGTGCATCGGGATATTCGGGGATTCCCATCGATGAGAATCTCGTGACCATTTCCATTAATGGCACACTGCTTTTCGATACGGGGAAAACACTGCCCGTGGACGATAAGGAAATGCGGAGAAAGATGTCTGAACACGAGATCGATATCGATATAGATATCGGGATGGGGCAGGCGGAAACGACTATTTACACATCCGATCTGTCGTATGAATATATAAAGATCAATGCCGAATATACAACTTGAGGGGGAACTCGGACTATGCTTCTTTCACCGAACGTTTCAATAATCGAGCCATCAATTACCCTTGCTATCAGCGCAAAAGCGAAAGCCATGAAGGATAAAGGCGTCGATGTTATCGCCCTGAGCGCCGGTGAACCTGATTTCGGAACGCCTGAGCATATCTGCGATGCCGCTGTCGAGGCTATTCGGGCCGGATTTACCCGTTATACACCTTCGGCGGGTATCCCGGAACTCCGGAAGGCTGTCTGCAATAAATTCCGCCGCGATAACGGGCTTTCATACGATCCTTCTCAGGTATTGATAGGCTGCGGCGCCAAGCATAGTGTTTTTTTGACGATTTTAGTCCTTACCGGCCCCGGTGACGAGGTAATCATTCCGGCTCCCTACTGGGTGTCGTATCCGGAAATGGTCAAGCTCGCCGGCGGGATTCCCGTATTTCTGGAAAGCTCCGTTGAAAACGGCCTGAAGATTACGGCCGATCAGTTACGGAAGGCTGTTACACCGAAAACAAAACTGGTTGTATTGAATTCACCCTCCAATCCGACCGGAATGATTTACACGGAAAATGAACTGCGCTCGCTTGCACAAGTAATTGTCCAAAAAGATATTTACGTTCTTTCGGATGAGATATACGAAAAGCTCGTGTTCGGTGGGGCGAAACATGTTTCGATCGGATCGTTGTCCGATGATATTTTCAGACACACCATTACCGTGAACGGCGTATCCAAAGCCTATTGCATGACCGGCTGGCGTATCGGGTACGCGGCAGGCCCGCTCGAAATAATAAAAGCGATGGATAACGTTCAGAGCCAGGAAGTTTCCAATCCGACCTCCATCTCGCAGAAGGCAGCGCTGGCGGCGCTCGACGGGCCGGAGGATTTTATTCCCGGAATGGTCGATGCATACGAGAAACGAAGGAAATACATGGTGGACAGGCTCAACGGCATGGAGGGAGTGCGCTGTATGATGCCGGAAGGTGCGTTTTATGTGTTCCCCGACGTATCGGGCGTATATGGCAGACGTTTCAAGGGCATGACAATCGACGGGTCATACGCTTTCAGCGATTACATGCTCGATGAATGGAAGATCGCCATCGTTCCGGGCATAGGATTCGGCGCCGATAACCATGTCCGTCTGTCGAGTGCCACATCGATGGGAAATATTGAAAAAGCCCTTGACCGTTTTCAGAGCGGTCTGGATGCGCTTGAATAGAAAGAGGGGTTTATTTACCGATGAATATTATAAAACTGGGACTTCCGAAAGGGAGTCTGCAGGAGCCGACATTCGATATATTCAAGAAGGCAGGCTATCGCATCAGGCTGGGGGAACGGTCGTATATTCCCGTGCTCGATGATCCTGAGATCGAGGGGCTTCTGATCCGCGCCCAGGAGATAGGGCATTATGTCGAGGACGGCGTTCTCGATGCGGGTATAACCGGCCAGGACTGGGTGCAGGAGTACCAGTCCGATGTCGTCGAGGTTACGAAGCTCCTTTATGCGCGGGGCGGCTTCGTTCCGGTGCGATGGGTGGTTGCGGTCCCCGAGAATTCGGGCATCACGACCATCGAACAGCTCGAAGGAAAACGTATTGCTACCGAACTGGTCAGTTATTCACAGCGCTATTTTGAAAAGCGCGGGATTAAGGCCCGGTTCGAATTCAGCTGGGGCGCGACCGAGGTCAAACCACCCGAGCTTGCCGATGCGATTGTGGATGTGACGGTTACCGGGAATTCCCTGAAGGCCAATAAACTGAGAATCATCGAGACGATCCTCGAATCCACGACAGTGCTCGTGATGAACAGGCAGGCCTGGGATGATCCATGGAAGCGTGAAAAGACGGAAAACATCTCCATGCTCCTGCAGGGCGCACTCAATGCGGAATTCAAGGTGGGATTGAAAATGAACGTTCCCGCCGGTGAGGTGGATAAGATATGTTCGCTGCTGCCGAGTCTCCATAATCCGACGATTTCTCACCTCAGCGATAAAAACTGGGTTGCGCTCGAAGTCATCATCGATGAACCGAAAGTCCGTGAGCTTATTCCCGTTCTCAAAAAAGCCGGTGCCGAAGGCATCATCGAGTACCCGCTTAACAAGCTGATATATTGAAATGAAGGAGTGTGTCGCGAAGAGGAACTGAGAACGAAAACCGCAGATAGTACGCGGTGAACGTCGCAGTAACAGGTTTTTTCTTTTCGGCACTGGAATGGAGATTACCGATGATAACGATACAGACACTGGACGAACTCCAAAAGGATCAACGGTTTGCGGCAATCCTGAAACGCGAGTTGACGTTTGACCCGGCGATAGAGTCATCGGTCAGGGATATAATCGAGAATGTCCGTATTCGCGGTGATGAAGCGCTGCTGGAATATACGAGCAGGTTTGATGGCGTCGATCTCGGCGTCATCGAATGTGTGCCCGGTTCCCTTATCAGGGAACTCCACGGGAAAGTCGACGAGGATTTTCTTGCGGCGCTCAGGGATGCGATCGAAAATGTTCAGCGTTTCCATGAACTCCAGGTGCGCAAGTCCTACTGGATAGACGGGGAGGATGGCACTCGTCTTGGTTTGAGATATAATTCGCTCGCGGCTGTGGGCCTTTATGTTCCGGGCGGAGCAGGGGCATACCCCTCGACAATTATCATGAATGCCGTTCCCGCCCAGGTCGCGGGAGTGAAGAGGATTGTGGTCGTCACACCTCCGGCGCAGTTCAGGGACAATCCGCATGTCGCGGCGGCACTCTATGAACTCGGTATCGATGAAGTGTATACCGTCGGAGGGGCGCAGGCTGTTGCCGCGCTCGCTTTTGGTACTGATAGCATACCGAGGGTCGATAAGATTGTCGGTCCCGGCAACATGTACGTTGCAGTTGCAAAGAAACAGGTTTACGGTCAGGTCGATATCGACATGGTTGCGGGGCCTTCCGAGATTGTGGTTGTTGCCGATGAGAGCGCCGATCCCTCATTTGTTGCCGCCGATCTCCTGAGCCAGGCCGAGCACGGCAGCGGCATGGAAATGTCGCTTCTGCTGACCGATTCGGAAGAGCTTGCTGCCGCCGTCCGGGACGAGCTTATCCTTCAGGTCAAGGACCTCCGGCATTCCGAAACGATAAAAAAGGTACTTGCGAACAACGCCCTCGTCATCGTGAGCGATCTCGATGAAGCTGCCGAAACGGTCAACCGTATCGCTCCCGAACATCTCGAGCTCATAGTGCGCGATACTGCTGTTCTGCTCGATAAAATCGAAAACGCCGGAGCGATTTTCCTCGGCGCATATTCACCCGAGCCCATTTCCGATTACTTCGCCGGACCGAACCATGTGCTTCCGACATCGGGAGCTGCGCGGTATGCGTCTCCGCTCGGTGTCTATGATTTTCAGAAATGTTCGAATATTGTCGAATACACCCAACACGCCGTGCATTCGTGCTGCGAAAAGGTCAGTATTCTTGCCAAGTCCGAGGGATTCGATGCCCATGCACGGGCGGTTATGATACGATGCAGGAAATAAACATGAAAAAACAATCCATACTGGAACATGTGAAACCCGAAGTGCGGTCGATTTCGGCTTACACACTCAAAGAATACGAATCCGACATCAAGATCAACCAGAACGAGAACCCGTACGACGTTCCGGAAAAGCTCAAACGGGAACTGCTCGATTTCGCTCTTGAGCGAAGCTGGTCGCGTTATCCGCCGTTCGATCCCGCCGGGCTCCGTGAGAAGCTGGCTTCGTATGCCGGATGGAAGCCGGACGGTGTCTTGGTTGGCAACGGCTCGAACGAGATCATACAGGCTGTCCTGACCGTAATGCTCCGCCCGGGCGCGAAACTTGTGCTTCCGTCGCCCACATTCACGGTGTATAAACTCATCGGAACGGTGCTCGGCGCCGATGTCCGTCAGGTTCCGCTCAAGCAGGATTTCACCTACGACTGCGATGCCCTCGAACGAGAGTTCCTCAACGGCGGCGATATGATAATCATCTGCTCGCCCAACAACCCGACAGGATGCCTTTACCCCCTCGAACGGCTCACAGCGCTCCTTGAGCAGACCGATGCGCCGGTTGTGATTGATGAGGCATATTTCGAGTTTTCCGGAGTCACCGCGGTGAATCTCCTCGAAAAGTATGACAATCTTATCGTGCTCCGCACCTTTTCAAAGGCGTTCTCGCTCGCAGGGCTCAGGGTCGGATATGGTCTCATGAATCCCGATCTGGCGCAGGAAGTGAACAAGGCGAAGCTCCCGTACAATATCAATTTCTTTTCTGTCGCCGCGGCGATAAAGCTCCTCGAAAACCGTGATGAACTCGCAGCCAGTGTGAAAATACTCATCGGGGAGCGTGACCGCATGATCCCGGCTCTCAATAAGATCGATGGTGTCACCGCATATCCGAGCAGGGCGAATTTCATACTCGTCGAAACTCCGTTCGAGCCTCGGAAGGTTTTTGATGGCCTTCTTAAAGATGGTCTCCTCGTGAGAGACGTTTCATCGTATCCCATGCTCGGGCGGGCATTCAGGGTTTCGGTTTCGCGATACGAAGATAATGAGCGTTTTATTGTCTCCCTGCGGCAGGTTATAAACAGGCTGAAAAAAAGTCCTGACAGATTGTAAATTTTTGTGTTGTTTTGAATAATTCAATAGATCATATTATACATGTACTCAAAATAATATGAATCCGTGTGATCCGTGTAAATCCGGGTTTTGGGAATTATATGAATAAGGCGGGATACCCGGATAATTCACCGGATGATTCAGATACACCTGAGGGGAGAACCATGGCACGTAAAGCGCATCGAGAGCGTAAAACGAAAGAAACCGCGGTAAGCCTCACCATTAACCTCGATGGGACGGGCGAATCGCGAATCGAAACCGGAATCGGTTTTTTTGACCACATGCTGACGCTGTTTGCACGGCATGGCTTTTTTGATCTTACGCTGAAGTGCGAGGGTGACACCGAAGTCGATTTTCATCATTCGGTCGAGGATGTGGGTATCACGCTCGGACTGGCCTTCAACGAAGCCCTTGGAGACAAGACCGGAATAGCCCGTTATGGTTATGCGTATGTTCCAATGGAATTCGCCCTTGCCCGCGCTGTCGTCGACCTGTCGGGCCGCAGTGCGCTCTGCTACAACGTTCCTCCTGTCGTTGAAAAAATCGGCGCGTTCGACAGTGAGCTTTTCCCGGAATTTTTCAAATCCTTCGCCGATAACGCCCGTATCAATCTCCATATCGATCTCATCAAATCCTCGAACGGACACCATGACATAGAGGCTGTATTTAAAGCAGTCGCACGAGCGCTGGCGGATGCCTGCCGCTTCGATGACCGTGTCAGAGGCCAGCACACGACCAAAGGTACGATATAAAACTGTATCATCATGCTCCGAAAAAGTAGTAATGTACTAGAAGTGTTGTGATAAACACCATGTGTGTGGATATAAGCTGTCAAGGGTCGGCACGAAGTGCCGATTTACATGCCCTTGACAGCAACAAAACAACACATTTCGTCATGGGGCTCGTGAAAAATATACTTTTTCACAGCCCTCCTGGTCAGGTTTGATTTTATGGGCGAAAGTGTGCCCTCATGATTCTCCGTCTGTGAGGAAATCGTGAAAATGGTTGACAACAGCTATTTATAAAATTAAAATAGTAACTACTATCAAATACTCCCTTCTTTATAAATAATTGCCGTCACCTGTGTCACAGAAAGGATGGTACTCTATGATAAAAATCAGGGTATTGATCGGATGCTGCGTGCTCGGAGTTATCTGGGGAGGGATATGCTCGCTTATCGCTCAGGAAGGTACATGGGCGGGTGGGGAACTGCTGGGTAAATATCCCTACGACCGTTTTGAAAAGCCCCAGAAATGCCTGACATGTCATACGGATATTTTCCGTCAGTGGGAGCAGGCGATGATGTCTCAGGCGTATACTCATCACTGGGACGAAATCGAGTACTTCGATCTTGCTGTTCAGCATACGAAAGTAAAGCCCGAGCTCAAACCGGTCGTTGACGGCTGTAACGGTTGTCATACTCCTCTCGCGTTCGCGGCGGGAGATGTCACACCTCCGCGTCCCTCGGCAAAATCACGGGCGAACGAATCGGTATCATGTGATGTCTGTCATACGATTACGGGTTCAAAGGGGGATACGCCGTTCAATTTCAGCTATATTCCGAGTCCCGGATGGATGAAATACGGCAACAGGGAAGGAGTCGAATCTCCGGCTCACAAAACAGTCAACTCTGATTTTGTCAAGACCGCCGAATTCTGCGGAACGTGCCATAACGAAAAAGACCCGTATGGTGTATGGGTGAAGTCGACACAGCTTGAATGGAAAGAGGGACCGTACGGTCAGCAGGGAGTTCCCTGCCAGAAATGCCATATGCCTTCCGCGCCGGGGAAAAATGCCAAAATGTCCCAGTTTCATGATGATGTGGCGCAGCATCTTTTCCATGGCGCCCATGTGTTCTCGAAAATAAACGGTGCGGTGGAAATTCTCATTCAGCCCGAAGTCCGTGAATCGGAGCCGGGATACCCCGTAGTGCTGACCGTTGAGCTGTTCAACGGGAAATGCGGACACAAGATACCCTCCGGCTCTGTCGAGGACAGGATCATGTGGCTCCATGTCGAGGCGACCGATTCGAAGGGGAAAGTCTACCATCTTCCTGTCGACAAGAAAGGGTTTGAGGGCGAGGAATACACGATCGGAAGCGAAGAACTCGCGTATCAGGATATTGGCGATATCATGCAGATTCCGAATTTTAAGGGGCTTCCCCGTGACGGAATTCCCGTGGGAGACCGTATTTTCCGTATGCCATATTTCGATTCTCAGGGCAGGATGACCATCTGCCAGTGGAATACCAAATCCCTCGGTGTCGATTACCGTATCGGCCCGCGGGAGACGAAAATTGAGAAATTCACATGGAATCTTCCCGATGCCATTCCCGAAGGCATTGTAACTGTCAGGGCGAGCGTGTATTACGGCAAACTGGTGAAACCCGTCGGTGACTTCCTGAAGGTTCCCGAGGACGAGACGGAAGCGGTTCTTATAAACACAGCCGAAACCTCATTCGAAGTATACTATTAACACGGGGGTCTCACATGGTCCGAAGATGCTTTCTTATTGTCGCTTTTTTTACCGTGCTTATCGCGGCGCTGGCGCCTGAAACAGGCAGGGCCATACCTGCATTTGCGCGGAAATACGGTTTTTCATGCTCGACTTGCCACGTTGCTGTTCCGAAATTAAAGAGTTACGGCGATGAGTTTGCCGGTAACGGGTATCAGCTTCCCGATGCGGACGAGCCGCCCCGCGCCTTCAAGGATGCGGGTGACGACCGGCTTCTTTTACAGCGTGAATTACCGCTTGCAATCCGTTTTGATGCATATGCACGTTTTCAGACAGAGGGGAAAATAAAGAGCGATTTTCAGATGCCTTTCGGTCTAAAACTCATGTCCGGAGGAAACATTGCGAAGAATGTGGGGTATTATTTTTACTTTTATATGTCCGAGCTCGGTGAGATGACCGGTGTCGAAGATGCATTTATCTACTTCAATAATATCGGCGGCACAGAGCTCGACTTCCTGGCCGGACAGTTCCAGCTCTGCGACCCTCTCTACAAACGCGAGCTCCGGCTGACATATGAGGATTATCAGATTTATACGACAAGGGTGGGGCAGAGCAATGCCAACCTGACCTATGACCGCGGTTTTATCCTGTCATACTCGCTTCCCACCAAGACCGACCTGGTGCTGCAGGTGGTCAACGGAAACGGCATCGGTATGGCGGAGGATGATCTGACGGATAACGACAATTTCAAGAATGTGTTTCTCAAGGTTTCGCAGGATATTTCCATAGTGAATATCGGCATGTTCGGTTATACCGGTCAGGAAAAAACCGATGTGGAGAAAAAAGAAAAGAATAAATTCTATATGGTCGGTCCCAATCTCACAGTCAGCACCGACCGTATTGAATTTAATACGCAATATGTGGCGAGAAGCGATGATAATCCCGATTTTCTGCCCGTGAAAGGCGACAAGATAAAGACCGACGGATTTTTCGGTGAGCTCATTGTCAATCCTTTCCCCGCAAAATCACGTATTTTCGGTATCCTGCTCTACAATAAAGTCAATTCCGATTACGACGGCCTCGAATACGAGACCGTCACGGTGAATCTGAGCTACATGTTACATACGAATATGCGTGTTATGGCCGAAGTGACCCGTGATATCGAAAACGAGCAGTCACGGTTTGTTGTCGGGTATGTTTCGGGATTTTAAAGGCTTGATACATTGCGGGTGAAATGAAACTGCAAAAAGAGTCCCCAGCAGTTCCCCGTTACAAATAAATCCCCCTGTTATCAATGCATGACAGGGGGATTTATTGTATCAGGCGGATTCATACTTTTACCATCATTGATAATAGATTCAGAGGTTCATTTTGTTATGTATAGACCCTGAAACAAGTTCAGGGTGACGTGTATACGATTATGTCGTCATGCTGAACCTGTTTCAGCATCTTTCAACAACGATTCGAATTCCATACCCTATTACTGCAACCTGGTATCCATCCCCCGAAACACGAATCGATTAAATCGGCGCCTCTTAAAAAGTTATGCTGTACGCATACTTTGTGGATACTGTTTCTGTTGCGGAACCATTGAACAAATGAATGCCGATAAACGCTTGCATTTAGGAAATACCTTGCTATATTAAAAAATAATTAAACGAATAAGCACATGACCGATGTGGGAGCAGAAACCGCAGTTTATTGTGGGGAAAAGAGAATAAATATGCATACTATCAATCATACCTTTACAATCACGATGATTGCCATCGCATGCTTAATCCTTTCTGCTCCGTATCTCAATGCGCAGAATATAAACGATTTGACAAACATGCCTGCCGCTCCCACAAGAAGTATCGGCGATTTTCTTACTCCCGACGACCGTTTTGACCTGGAGGCGGCGCAGAGAACCGATTTTCAGGGTTCCCTGAATATGAATGGATATGAACCGGGAATCGATCCGGCCACAGGACAGCCCGTTTTTCGCCCCGGTAAATCAGCCTCAACCGCCGGATATCCCGATGATATCTATTGGGATAACACCATATCCTCGTCATATCGAGGGTTCAATGATAAAGTTTATGCTCTCACGGTGTATGACGGAAAACTGATTGCAGGAGGAGATTTCAATGTAGTAGGTGGAGTTGGAGCCAGTAGAATTGCCGCATGGGATGGGTCGTCATGGTCGCCCCTCGGTTCGGGATTGGATAAAAGTGTTCTTGCGCTTACAGTGTATGATGGTAAACTTATTGCAGGGGGATATCTTACGAACGCGGGTGGGGTAAGAGCGGAACATATTGCAATGTGGGATGGATTTTCATGGTCGCCTCTCGGTTTGGGGTTCAACAGGTTTGTTTATGCACTCACGGTGTACGATGGTAACCTCATAGCAGGGGGATTCCTTACCCGTTCTGGCGAGAGTAATACAACCAGATATATTGCAATGTGGGACGGATCATCATGGTTACCTCTTGGCTCGGGAATGGATGAAAGTGTCTCTGCGCTCGTAGTGTACAACGGAAAACTCATTGCGGGGGGAGAATTCACTACTGCAGGCGAGGTTGAGGCAAATAGAATCGCCGCATGGGACGGGTCATTATGGTCGCCTCTTGGCCCGGGTTTAAATGGTCATATCAATGTACTCACGGTGTACGATGGGAACCTCGTTGCGGGAGGATATTTCACTGCTGCGGGCGAGATTGAAACAAATGGAATCGCTTTATGGGACGGATCATCGTGGTCGTCACTCGACTCAGGAATGAGAGGGGGTTTTGATCCGAATGTTCCGTATGATCCTTATGTCTGGGCTCTCACGGTATACGACGGGAACCTCATTGCCGGAGGTGGATTCAATATAGCAGGCGGGTATTTCGTAAATAATATTGCATCGTGGAATGGATCGTCATGGTCTCCTCTCGGTTCAGGAGTGGGTGGGGAGATTGATCCGTATGTCAAGGTTCTTTCAGTGTACGATAATGACCTTATTGTGGGGGGATTGTTTACTCGGGCGGGTGGTAAAATTGCTCCCTATATTGCACGATGGACGAAAAAAGACTCGATTACAGACATAGAACAATCAAGTCTTCCCTCAAAGGTGAAATTATCCCAGAATCATCCCAATCCGTTCAATCCGGCGACAACAATTGTATATGATGTTCCCTCACAATCGCATGTAATTGTTACCCTCTACAATGTTCTCGGACAGCCGGTGCGGACGCTTGTTGACGATGTCCAGCAGCCCGGTTCCTATCGTGTGACGTGGGATGGTACCGACCAGTTCGGGGCGCCGGTTTCAATGGGAGTGTATTTCTATCGATTACAGGCTGGAGATTACAGCGAGACGAAGAAAATGCTTTTACTGAAGTAGCGTTTTGATTAATAAGTCAGCGAAAAAAACTATTCTGGTTATTCAATCATATCGTAATCACTGATGTACTTTAAAGTATTGTCATTCCCGGGAACGAAGTGAACGGGGAATCCAGTATTCTATCTTCCTGTCATGATCATGAGATGATGGATTCCCGCCCCCGATTAAAGATTCGAGGGTGACGTCTTTCACGGGAATGACGCCTTACCGTATTTTTGTGCACTAATTGAATAATCGGAAATTCTATTAACTGTTAAATTCCAATAGAATAAAAAAGACAATCCGCGGAAATCCGTCAAATCCGCGGAAATTCGTGTTCTATTGAGTATTTATGAAAAGGTCGGGTTGGAAGTTTTAACCCATTTATCGCATCGAGCGGTTATTTTATCTTTGTGATGCTGAGGCGGTTGATAGCCCGCATCAATGCGAGCCGCGCGCGGTCCTCATCGATGGATGTATCACGGGCAGCGTCTTCGAGACGTTTTTCGGCCCTCTTTTTCGCCGCTTCGGCTCTGGCCCTGTCGATTTTATCGGCAGTTTCCGCGGTTTGAGCGAGAATGGTGGTTTTAAAAGGAAGAACCTCGCAATATCCTCCCGAAATACTGACAAACGATTTCTTCACACCCTTGGTGATGACAACCGGGCCGATTCCAAGTCCGGTCAGGAAAGGCGTATGCCCGCCGAGAACCTGAAATTCGCCTTCCGCTCCGGGAAGTTCGGCGGAATCGATGTCGTCCGATACAAGCACCCGTTCGGGGGTTATTATTTCCAAATGAAACTTATCTTCTGCCATCGGCTATTTACGCTCCAGAATTTTTTTACCTTTTTCGACCGCCATTTCGATGGGACCGACACTGACAAATGCCTGTTCGGGAAGGCCGTCATGCTTGCCGTCGATGATTTCCTTGAATCCTTTGATGGTCTCCTCGAGTTTGATATACTGCCCTTTCATGCCGGTGAACTGTTCGGCGACAAAGAAGGGCTGGCCGAGAAAACGCTCGATTTTACGGGCGCGCTGCACGGTGATCTTGTCATCTTCGGAAAGCTCGTCCATACCGAGAATGTTGATGATATCCTGGAGGTCCTTGTACCGCTGGAGGATGTTCTGCACCTCGCGCGCGGTTGTGTAATGGTCATATCCGGCAACACGCGGGTCAAGTATCCGTGATGTCGAATCGAGCGGGTCGACTGCCGGATAGATGCCTTTTTCCACGATCGCACGGTTGAGCACCGTCGTGGCGTCGAGATGGGAGAATGTCGTCGCCGGCGCAGGGTCTGTCAGGTCGTCCGCGGGAACATAAATTGCCTGAACCGAGGTGATCGAGCCTTTCTGCGTCGAGGTGATCCGCTCCTGGAGTGCACCCATCTCCGTGGCGAGATTTGGCTGATAACCTACCGCGGAAGGCATACGGCCGAGAAGCGCTGAAACCTCGGAACCCGCCTGGACAAAGCGGAAAATGTTGTCGATGAACAGGAGAACATCTTTGCCTTCCATATCGCGGAAATACTCGGCAAGGGTAAGTGCGGTAAGCCCCACACGGAGACGTGCGCCCGGGGGCTCGTTCATCTGGCCGAACACGAGGCCCGTTGAATTGATGACGCCTGATTCGTTGAAGTCGAGCCAGAGATCGTTTCCTTCTCTGGTGCGTTCTCCCACACCGCCGAAAACGGAGATTCCCGAGTGCTGTTTCGCCACATTGTTGATAAGTTCCATGATGAGCACCGTCTTGCCGACTCCGGCGCCGCCGAACAAACCGATTTTACCGCCTCTCGGATAGGGTTCGAGGAGATCGATGACCTTTATGCCGGTCTCGAGCATGGTGGTCTGTATATCCTGATCGGTATAGGTGGGAGTGGGACGGTGAATGGGCAAACGGTTTTTTGCATTGACCGGGCCTTTGCCATCGATCGGTTCGCCCACGACATTGAGCATGCGGCCGAGGGTTTCGGGGCCGACGGGAACATTGATGGGCTCGCCGGTGTTTTTGACATTCATTCCCCTCACCAGACCGTCCGTGGAGTCCATTGCAATGCACCTTACCACGTTTTCTCCCATGTGCAGCGCGGCTTCGGCAATGAGCCTGGTGTTGTTTTCACGTTCGATAACGCAGGCATCCAATATATTGGGAACTGAACCTCCGGGGAATTCTATATCGATAACCGGCCCGATAACCTGTACTATTCTCCCATCGCTCATGAAATAATCTCCTTATTTCGTTTTCGCCTTAACAATCTCTTTTCGCTCAAATAGTCTCAGTATAAAAGCTATGCTATTATACAGTGAAAGTCAAGGAGTATATTCCTCTTAACCGAGTCTGCTTCACGATGTTATGAAGAAAAAAACCGCTGTTTCTACAAGAAAGTAAAATGAATGTATTTTACCGTATACAAAAAAACCGATGACCTTTATATACGGTGCATCGGAAATAAAAAATGGAGCGGGAAACGAGGCTTGAACTCGCGACATCCACCTTGGCAAGGTGGCGCTCTACCACTGAGCTATTCCCGCTCGACAAATAAAATATAAAAAATTACCGTTCGTAATACAAGAAAATTTTCTGGCCATAGCTAACTTATTTACTCCAAAGGATACATCAAAGTTCCCGTTCGGTGATTTCAAGCTTTTTTCCGGAAATTCCGGTGGCATGAAGCGCCGGAAACTGACGTAATACCCCATAATTCAACTGTGGGTATTGTCAATTTCCAGGAATTACTTTATATGGTTGTCCAGTTTGATAAGCATAGAAAATCTTTTTAAAAGAGTTGTGATAAACACCATTTACGTGGATATAAGCTGTCAAGGGTCGGCACGAAGTGCCGATTTACATGCCCTTGACAGTAACAAAACAACACATTTCGTTATAGGGCTCGTGAAAAATATACTTTTTCACAGC
>JAJFUH010000189.1 GCA_021372535.1 bacterium | reverse complement strand
GGCAAAAGCTGTTACCTATCTTGAGGGAGTCTGGCTTGGCGAACGCCTTGTTGCAATCTATTCCGACAAGGGTTACGCTATCAAGTGGAAGGATCTTTCCAATAACGAACCCCAGCTCAAGATGGGTGTGAACATGGTTGTCTTTGCATTAACACAGGTCGGCGGAATATCGGTGCAGAAAATGGACTTTTTCTCGGCCGTTCAATAAAGGCTGCGAAGAAGGAACGATAATGGTGCAGGTGGTACTCCTGCGCCTGTTTCAAAACCCGAGGGGGTGCAGCCGAGCAGAGCATCCCCCGGGTGAATTACCCGCGACAGCCCGGAAATCAGTAACGCCGGGCTGGCACAGTGTACACTGCTCAAGAACCAGCTTTACTACCTACCTCCTGGTATCCGCTGATGAGACAACACGAGTTCATCAGCGGATACTTCTTTAACGGGTAAAGGGTCATGAATTTCAATATCACCATGATCGACAATATCTTACATAAAGTGTTATGGTTGTTGCTCTTAATAACTCCTGGTCAATTGATCGACCGGTTTTCCACCTTGTCTGATCCACGGGTTCCCGTAACACACGGATTTGCGGGCATGAGCGATAACCATACGGAAGGCGCGAACAATGTCGGATACTTCATGTACATCGAAGAAAACCGGAAAACCGGATACGGTGAATGATATGAAGGGGAAACGGGAAATCCATAAACTTCTCATGCTCAACGGAATACTCCTCATTACCGTCTATCTGGTTTTCGGTATTTTTTACTCGGTCAGGAAATCACGGACAGTGGTTCATAAACCATCGCGGGATACATTCGTTTTACCACATCCCCGGAAACTCAACCCGCTTGAACCTGTGAAACCTTCGCGACAATCGGAGTTACCATCGGGAAAAGATTTTCATTTCTGCCGGCATACCGGCACAATCGGAAGTTTTTCCGGCCAGAAACCCGGCATGGAGGTTGTCGTCGACTCGCTGCCGGAAATGGTGATTTCCGCTCCCGATGTTGAACATCTTTCCGGTCAGGGCATTCCCGTTGAATTCAGGCCGGTCAGCCGTCAGCCCGACCGGAGAATCTCCCTCCGTGATGAGTTTATCAGCCTCGACGACTGCGATTACGGCCGTTACCGGGCGCTCATTTCACATGGAACACCGGATAGTAAAAGCCCCCGGGGATTCTGCTGCATTTCATCGGTATGGGGGGCGCAGCTGAAACCGCCGGAAAGCAGCAGGCGGGGGATAATCAATCTCGCAAGCGTTGTCAGCTGGTATACGGACATCCGCGCCGAAGTGGACAGCCATCTCCTCCTCGATTCATCGAGGCTCGGCAGGACGCCGTGCCTTTTTATCGCCGCGGATCGCCTGTTCGAGCTTACTCCTGAGGAACGAAAGAAATTCGGCCAGTATCTCCGTAACGGGGGATTCGCATTCCTCGACAACGGTCTCCCCGAGCATCCATACAGCCCTGCGGAGGCTTCGCTGCGGCAGATGCTCCGTGATTCCCTTGGTTCGCTTGCACGGTTCGAGCCGATACCGGTTTCTCATCCGGTCTACCACTGTTTTTTCAATTTCAGCGACGGCCCGCCTCAGGGATCGGAGAAAAATATTTATCTTACACGGAAAATCATTGGTGCTTCCGGACTACCGCCCGAAGTGGTTAAAATACCAGAATATGATGTACATTACCTCGAAGGTGTCTGGCTCGGCGACCGCCTTGTCGCGATTTATTCCAACAAAGGATATGCCGAAAAGTGGGCGGATTTGAAAAAAATGGGAAATAACGATCCCCAGCTTAAAATGGGCGTCAATATGGTCGTGTTCGCATTGACCCAGGATGGCGGCATAGCACGAATGAACTCCGACCACTTTACGGATTAAGCGAGCGGTGTAAAGGTGTCTTTTTCATGCACCCTGTGATGAAATGTGTTATTTTGTGCTGTCAAGGGCATATAAATTGGTTGGCGACCCCCTAAAATCCACGATGAATTGTAATACATTGATTATAAATAGAATATTGACCATTAAAGCCTGTGAATTTACAAACCCGTTGAAAAGCCCCACGGTCACAACCGGTTTTCGGAAAAAGAATGGGTGCTGTCCGGGCGAGCCGAAGGCTCGTGAGTTCACACATTCCCGAAAAACGGGCAGTGAACGGGGAAAAAGGCTTTTCACGGAGCGCCCTTTCCTTGGTTATTTCCTTTGGGCGCGCAAAGGAAGTAACATATAAAAAAGGGTTCTTTAAAAAATGGGAGGGTGCCACCATATAAATTGGTACTTCGCACAATCCTTGCTCTTAAGCAGGATGTCAGACCGTTTCACCAAAATTTTTTCATATAAAATATCTGGTGATGATTTTTTAAAAACAGTACATTATAAAATAGAGAGCACAAGAGGATTTATGGCGCGAAACAACGGCGGTTTGACGGCGGATGACACCCGTGAACAATGATCCGAAAACAGCGGAACCATCGGGCATAATCTCATTGCTCGACATGGATCGCCTCGAACATGAAACCCGCAGGTATCTCTATGCCGGGTTTGTCATCGCCCTGCTGTTCCAGCTTGCGCTCGCTCCGTTCATACATTACGGAAGACTTGCAGTCACCCATGAAAAATATCGTATTGTAAAGCTGATCGATATTATTACCCTGCCTGAAGAACCGCAGGAATTCGAGCCTTCACAACCATTCACCCTCGACCGTAATTTCCTCTCCCAGTTACGGAACGCCGAAAGTCACTTCCGGTTTAAAACACCGCACGGGGATTTCAGGAGCATCGAGAATGAAGAATACCGCGGTTTTCTTTCGAAACTCGGCCGTGATCTCGACACCGAAACCAAACGTCTCGCAGAGAGCAATATGCTCCCCGATTCCCTCGCTGTCGAGAAACGGTTCGATCCCGGTGATTTCGGATATACCACGAAGATAACACGCGAGCTTGAACGGGGCTTTTCGCTCCGTGATGAGATGCTCAGCCTCGATGATATCGAAGCAATGGGGCAGTTCAAGGGATTCGTTATTCAGGACCCGTCTGACAGGAAGAATATCAAGGGATTCGTTCACATTCCGAAATTTATTCGTGAAATGAACCCGCGGTATAATCTTGCCGGTGCAGTTGACGGCCTTTCGGAAGCGTTTAATTATTATACGGGGATTTCCGTGAAAATCGATGATCCTGTCTGCCTCTGTTCGGAGGAACTCTCCACATACCCGATGATTTACCTGACAACTGACACTACCGAAGTGTTAGAATTAAAACCTTCTCAATATGAGAATTTAGGAAAGTACCTTAAAAACGGCGGATTTGCCATTGTCGACAACGGCACACCCTGGAAGGAATACTCTCCTGCCGAAGCGACGCTGATCAATATCCTCCGTATCAGTCTCGGCGATGATTTCCGGATGGAGCCTGTCCCGATCGACCATCCGATATACCATTGCTTCTTTGATTTCACAATAGCGCCCGAGGGAGCGGAAAAAATGACTCCCCCCGATGAAAATCCTGTCGTAAATCCGTGGGGCGAAATGCTCCATATACCCGTGCTCGAAAAAGTACGCAAGGCTATCTCGGACAATCCGGGGGAACTCTGGGGAGTCTGGCTCGGCGAGCGTCTTGTCGCCGTTTATTCAAACAAGGGTTACGGCCATGTATGGCGGGACGGCGTCACACTGTCGAAATACCGCGATTTCTCTTCATCGGATCGTTCACGGTATAATTTCAATCCCCAGCTCAAGCTCGGCGTCAATCTTATGGTATATGGTCTCATCCAGCGCGGCGGGATAACGAAACAGGTTGTCGATTATCATGCATACTCATCCATTCCGGCACATGATGAATCGCCTGCTCCGGGCGGTAAATAAAACCCGAACGATATCTCTCTGACAAGAGATGACTATGGACGACGGTAACAATGATCCCCGCTTGTCACGGGTTTCCGGCATCATCGACTTCGGGCGGCTCGAACGCGAAAACCGCAGATATCTCCATATCGGGTTTATCATCGCTGTTGTATTTCATGCTCTGCTGCTCGCGGTTTTTCCGTACAGACGGATCGCTGTCAAGACAGAGGAAAAGCCACGGATAGTCACGCTCCGTCTCATCGAGCGCCGTAATACTGAGCCGTTCATGCTCAGGAAACAACCACTCCATCACCGGAGCTATGAGCGGAAAACCAATGAGATTCACCCATCCGCTTCTGCTCCCGGCAGCGCGCCGCACCGTTTCTCTCCGGTGATTCCGGAGTCTCATCCCGCCGAAGTGCATGTCGGCCATGAGAGCGACACTGTCGCGCTCCCCGGCGGAATCGACATCGACCTCGGCATTTCACGCGCACCCGACGACCGGATTCCCATCAAGAACCGCCTGTTCGACGATCCCGGGATGTACCGCGCCGATATCATCTACAATCCAGACAACAAGATGGCGACCCAGGGGTATGTCCATATTCCGGTGATACAGTTCGAGAATTTCAAGCCGACCGAATCCATGCGCCTGTCGATCAGAGGCCTCGCGAACGCCATCAACCGCATGACGAACATCACCGCCGTTGTCGACAACCCGCTCCCGACGCCGGTCATAGTTACAGGGTCATTCGATCATCCGGTGGCACGTCCGATCAAGGAAAATTCCGTCCGGGGCCTGACCGTCGATTCGCTCTTCGTCAATCGGCCGCCGCTCGTCTATATTCTGGCAGACAGGCGAATCCGGATTTCCGAGGCCGAAAAGGGAAGTTTCCGTCATTTCATCGGAACCGGCGGCATACTCTTTCTTGAAAGCGCCAGGCCGGGTGATGAAGCCCTGCGTATGATCCTGAGATCGTTTCTGCAGGAGCTGACGTCTTCTGCACGTGCAATAGAAAGGATTCCCGATAATCATCCTGTGTATCACTGCTTTTTCGATTTTGACCATGGTGCGCCCGAGGGGGCTTCGCAGGAGTATGGTGCGGTGCCGGATAAAACAAAACCATACCTCGAAGGAATATGGTTCGGCGACAGGCTTATCGCCATCTTTTCCGACCGCGGGTATGGCCTCATGTGGGGAGCGGAGTCACGCAACAGGGAACAGCTCATGATGGGCGTCAACCTGGTCGTTTTTGGTCTTATCCAGCAGAAGGGTTATGGCCGCGGTGAATGGTATGCCTACCGGAATCAGTGAAACCGCCATGCATTCAATGATTCAATGGTATCCCGAAATTGATTTGCACAATACAATTTTAAGAGTCAAACAAATCTTGTTCGTAAATCGTAAATCGTAAATTTAAAATTATATATGATTGTTCTGTTTGAACTCAACTCAGTAAGAAAGACACCGATGGTGAGAATACGGGATTTAATAACGATACAATTTCTATTAATCATGCTGATCATTACAGGTGCGGGGTGTGACGCCGGGTATTCCCGGCAAAAACCCGTACAGCCTGAAAACAAGGGGAATTCCGGCATATTTACCCGGTGGACAGGCGCCTACACCGGGACCGCGGTCTATGTCTACGGCCCTGTCACCGACAAAAAGGGAAACGAGGGAATCCCCGCGCGGCTCGTCATAGAAGAACGCGGCGGGCAGGCTGCGTTCGAGCTCGGAACGACCGATGGGAAATTCCGTTGCAGCTTTATCGTGCCGGTTACGGTGTTTTCGTCCTCAGCCGCCGAATTTTCCCGGACCGAAACCGCTGACAGCGGTTCGGCGCGGTACACCGTGTCCGCGAAACTCACTGAAAACGGCTTGAATGGAACGCTCAAGATAAGCGCCGTACAGCCGGATGGCGGGATTGCACAACAGGGCGGCTGGCTGTTCGAGATGACGAAAAACGGCCGGTGAGCTTTACGTTTCCTTCTGAACAGCGAGGATAATGATCCTGTTTGTATCCCTCTGAAGACCCCCGAAAATCCACGATTAGCTGTACTGTAATACCTTGATTGTAAATAGAATATAGACTATTAAAGCCTGTGAGTTTATTAACCCGTTGAAAAGCCCCACGGTCACAACCGGTTTTCGGAAAAAGAATGGGTGCTGTCCGAGCGAGCCGAAGGGTCGTGAGTTCACACATTCCCGAAAAACGGGCAGTGAACGGGGAAAAAGGCTTTTCACGGGGTGCCCTTTCCCTGGTTACTTCCTTTGGGCACGCAAAGGAAGTAACACCTGAAGGAAGTAACATCTAAAAAAGTGTTTTTTAAAATGGGGATTTGCCACTGTTTTTATCCCCGCATAGACGTAAAAAAGCGAGGGAATTGAACCCCTCGCTTTTATTATTAAGTACGTGCGGAGTACTTGATGGAAAAACCAATGCTCTCGTGTTACCGGACGAGCATCATGCGGTGATTTTTCATAACTGCGCCCGCTTTGATGCTGGCGATATACGTGCC
>JAJFUH010000188.1 GCA_021372535.1 bacterium | reverse complement strand
CCGAGTCTCTCAACCGTATCGGTAAAACCCTCGACGAGGTCGGGGACGGCGGCTGGCAGGAGGGTATCGGGTATCTCAATTACATGATCGACTCATCCCTCGAATTCGCCGATGTTCTCAATCGTGTGACCGACGGGAAATGTAACCTCTACAAGCATCCACGGTTCGATGATGCGGTCAGAACCTTTATCTTCTGCCAGATACCTCCCGACAAATCAGTTCACTTCGGCGATTCGGGCGGCGGCACATTCGGATCGTATTCCCTTTTCAACGACCTCGCGGCCGAAACCGGTAATCCCTGCGCTGCATGGCTGAGAAAGAACCTGACGGACGACCATCCTGCGAGCCTCATGGACTGTATCAGGCCGAAAAGCACCATTACTCCCGCACTTCCGAATGAGGTTTCGGTTCGTTTCCCCGCGGTGGAATGGGTCATCATGCGGAGCGATTTCACCGACCCGGAAAAAGTTGTCATCGCCGCCAAATCCGGTCTCCATAACGACCCTCACCACGGTCACCTCGACTCGGGGCACTTCAGCCTTTACTGGCGCGGTCAGGAGTTTATCTGCGATCACGGCAGCGCCGGGTATGACAAGGCATATTTCGACGAGGAGCGGTGGAATTATCCCCTTGCGTCGAGCATCGGTCACAATACGGTCATAGTCAACGGCGAGAAGCAGATACCCGGCAAACTCAAGAACAAGCCCTGGGATATGGCAGTCGGTGGAAAGATTGTCGAATTCCGCCCGGGTAAAAACCGCGATTACACCATCATGGACCAGACCAAAGCATACCCCGGAGTGGAGCTCAAGGGCTGGAGTCGCCATATCATCCTGGAAAAACCGCTGATCACCGTCGTTCTGGACGAGGTCACGTGCTCCAAAGGTGCGGAGATCGAGGTTCGGTATCATTCTTCGGCGGAATATTCTATAATGGATAATTATGTTTTCCTCAAGGGCGATAAAGGGAATATGGCTGTCATTCCCGCCATTGACTGTCCATACACCATCAGGCCCGGAAAACACGCAGTCATGATGGCACAGCGGAATGCGACTTTCAGGTGGGTACCCTATTTCGGTACGGTGGTGAATGCGCCCGGGGAACGAACGGTGATCGCAACGGTCATTCTCCCCGCGGAGCATGACCGTGAAGCCGCCAACATTGCATCTACCATGCGATATAATAAAGGTGGTGACGGATCGCTGGTGCTGTCGTTTTCAAAGGGAGGGAAAACGTATTCATACAGGTTCAGGCGTGGCGCGGACGGACTTGTTCTGGAATAATGGGATGGTGTTTCATTGAGGTATGAAACTTCTTTAAAACCTGAAAAGATACGACAGCTTGAGGATACCCGTCCGGTAGAGCGTTTCGTAATCGGCGGATTCGTCCCAGAGGTGGTTGTAGACGAAGTAGAGGTCGCTCCCGATATTGGGGATGTAATGGAGGCGGAAATTCATATTGACCTCCCTTGTCTGGTTGTTCCACTGTATGAACGTGCTTGTCGTCAGCTTCGTCGAGAGGTTGAGATGGAGCCTGCTGCCGTATTCACGGGTGATGAAATGCCTGCCTTCGAGAGTGATGCCGTTATAGTCGATTTCCGATGAAACAGATATGTTTTTATTCAGCTTATAGGTGCCAGCCGCTTTCAGGTTATCACGGTCTCCGCTGTAAAACGTTCCCGTACGGGTTGTCACTTCGAGCGAAAGCGGTCTGCTCGGATTGCTCAGCATATAGACACCGTAACCGGTCCAGTGATATTTCCCCGGGAGAACCGCCGCATCGCCGAATATGGTGAATGTCCTGTCGACAAAGTCGAAGCCGTCCTCGATTTCGAACCGTATGAGATCATTGGTCGTGGTGAGAATTCCGAACGGCCAGTAGGTGATTGTCCGCTCGAGCATGGTCCCGTCCATATCGGCTATATAGTTTATTCCGAGGGGCTTGAATATGAGCTTGTTGATCATCGGAATCTGTGGGCGCGGGTAGACTCTGACAGCACCGTTTACTCTCCGTATACCGGTCCGTGTTATGAATCCGATTTCGGGATTGAACCGTTCGCCCACATGGTAGAGTTCCCAGAAGCTGTCGATGAGGTCGTTCGGATAATCGATGAACAGCCTGCCGAACAGGTTGTCCTCATGCCTGCCGTCAGTAAACGAACCGGTTACATCACCCCTGACAGAGAAATTTTTATTGCCGAGGAACCGGTTGGTCTGATAGAAGACGTCCATACCAGCTGTTGTATTCTGATGTTTTTCACTGTCATAGAGGTTGGTGGCGATGAGCCCGATACGGGATTTTTCCCAGATATCTTTTTTCAGCCTGATTACCGTGCTGTTTGCCTCAGGATATATACCTTTGCTGTCGGTCTGAATATTGAGCACCCCGATACTATAGGAGCCTATTCTTCCCGAGAGATTCACTCCGCCGATAATGGGAACCTGTTCACGCTCGGGGCTGATTCCGATCCGCCGGGAATGGTATACTTTTTCAAAGTATCCCGTATCGAAATCGTATATTTCCGAGCCTTCGAGGAAAAAATCACGTTTTTCGGGGTAAAAGAGACTGAACCGTGTAAGATTTATCTGCTCCTTGTCGGTCTCGACCTGCGCAAAGTCGGTATAGGTCGTTACGTTGAGGGTCAGATCGGTCGTTATAGGATAGATGATGTCCCCACCGTATTTTAAATCTCTCTTTTTCCCGGAATCGTTTTTTTCCATACCGCCAAGAACATAAGGCATGAATTCGAACTTTCTCCCGTGATGAACATGCTGTATGCCGGTCAGGTTTCCGGCTTTTATCAGTTGAAAGAGACCATCGTCCCTTTTCCACGAGCACCAGAGAACCTCCTCGTTCTTGCGGCGGATGATCCGACGGAAATTTATGCCCCATGTCTGGCTCTCGGTATTGGGAAACCTGAGTGTTTTGAAGGGTATGACAACCTCGGCCGACCACCCGGAATCGGTCACCCGGGTTACCGCGTCCCATACACCGTCCCAGTCGGGATTGATCAGCTCGCCGCCGTAGAAGAAACCGTCATAGCGTGCGCCGTTCGGATTAATCTCGAAAAAATATCCGCTCCGTTTCGCCTCGAAGGTGTCGAGGACCAGGGTGAAGTTATCGTCGCTCACCAGGTCGACATCCCTGTCCATCTCGTTACGGATTATTGCGCCGGGATTCGAATCATAACACATGACGCCGATATACACGTTTTCATCATCATAGAGTATTCTTATTTCGGTTTTTTCCGTTGCCGGGGCGCCCTCTGTCTGTTCACGCTGAATGAAGCCTGAGGCGGGAACTGAATTAATCCAGGAAGATTCATTGAGAAGACCGTCGATTTTCAGGGAGGTGTCTGTCCGGACGGCGACGACTGTTTTTTTACCCGTTTCCTGAGACGGGAGGAGCGTTTCAGCAGTGCTCCCGGTAATTACCCGAATCACGGCGTTTTCGGTAAGTTCGATGCCATCGTCGGCAATGTCCCATCGTATGCGTTTCGAAAGGCCGGGCATGATACCGTTACCGACATCGCCGGAAAGCGTCCGGGGCTTTATGGAGAAATGTACGCCACCGTCCGGCGAGACCTCGACAGAGATATTCCGGGGTCCGGCGCACCGGAGATCATAATAAATGATAATCGCAGTGTCAGAGATACGGTAGTGACGGATATTGTCGATTTCATCCGCATGGAGTACGGATGAAAAAAGAAAAAGGATAGCCGCTGTGACAGCAATACTCATTGTATACCGGATAGAGCTCATGGTAACAGTTAATCCTCGGAAATAATTATAAACGTTCTAGTCCGGATTATTCATGAAAGTATTAAACCACAAAGACACAAAGACACAAATGGGTATAATAGATTGTTTGTACTATCTTTACTAATTATTAAAATCTTTGGAACAATGAAAAAGATCGTACTCACATCGGTCATTAATTCCCTTCTCCCCTGTATGGATGAAGGGTCAGGGATGAGAGCAATTACCCTCACGCTCTGTCCCTCTCCCGTAAACAGGAGAGGGAAAAAAGTATTATATCAAGCATTCGGGCATGTTACTAACAATTACTTCAAAGGTTTCTATTAATCATTCACATCAAAAAAGATAATAAAAAAATCAAATCCGCGAAAATCCATCATATTCGCGTCAATCTGTGTTCTATAAAATCTTGTGAATTGAGCGGATCAGAAGAAACAGTAAAGTATCACGAAGGAGAGTATGATGCAATAAAAAAGGGGATGTATCAATGTACGATACATCCCCCTGCAATGATTTCGGTACAGTTAAATCGATTTTATATCCTCATAGTTCAGGATAATCCGCGAACCGCGGAACCGGTAAAAACGGAAAAGAATGTCGCCGTTTTCTTTCCGGACGAGGTAACGGCCGTTGTCGTTTTCACCCGGTGTCCAGACATCGTAAGTGTGCTTGTCGCCGTTTCGTACGGTGAAGGTGACCTGTGTATCAGCCGCTTTTTCAGCTGCCCTGGGGATGTCCGGCCCTTCGGCAAACGTATCGCAGTTCATGGTGGCGATAAAATTCACCGACTGTTTTATCTTCGCCTGGTCGACAGGTTTTTCCTTGCCGTTTTCCTTATAGACCCATGTGGTGTCCTGAAGTACGGCTTCACGGATTATAGAACCCTGTTTTATCGAAACAGTGAGGATATCTCCGGGATTGAAGCTGTAGATGGTCTTGTCACGCCAATCGTCGATTTCCTTGTCAATCTGACGAGCGAACAGACCACGCCAGAGCGATATATCGGATGAATTCGCCATACGTACATAGGTATGTGTCAGGTCGACAGTGTTTTTTCCGGCGATGACATCGAGCACACTTTTCCCATTGCTGTAAGCTTTCAGCGATATGCCTGTCGAATCGCTCACGCCAAATTTTTCCTGAGCCTCTTTCCGGTTCGATACGACACCATCGATCTGAATATTGAGCAGACCGGTGATAGTTTGCTCGATGGCTACATCCGAGGCTTTGTATTCAAAGGGAGAGGTTATATACCAGAGGCTGTTTTTCTTCTCCAGCACAATGCTTTCCCCGTTGGCCCGCTTGATCTCAAACTTGTCGATAAGCGGTTTTTCGCTCGGGAACAATGCTGTTGCCCCTTTTGTCTCTTCCGGCGGATTATAGGATGTAATCAGGAAAATCAGAACAAGAACGAGAAATGCACCGCCAAGCATGAGTGTTGTTTTATTTTTCATTACATCGCCTCCCTACATCACAGAGCCATCAAGGCTTTTTTCTTGATACGGCGAACCTGCCACAGCACGATTCCCAGTATGATTATCAGAATAGTCGGCCCGAAAAGATTGCCCCACTTGACAAACTTCTTGGCAACCGGCGGAATATCCTTCAACGGTTTCTGGGGAATCTGCTTGGACCTGATGGCTATGAGGTCTTCACTCTGAATCAGCCAGTCGATTGCGTTCTGCATGAACATGAGCCCGTATGCGTCAATGTATTGGTCAATCCCCAGATGCCCGTCGCCGACAAGAATGAGTCTGTTTTCGGCATCTGCTTCAGCTTTAAACGGCCCGCTGTATGCCTCGCCGTCCTTGTTTTGCGCCGGTGGACCCGATTCGGCTAAAAATGATTTGAACTTGCCTCTGACCAGCGCAGCGATAGGGATATGCGATTCGGGGAAGTCCTGTTTCGTTCTCCTCCGGAAGGGATCGAGATAGACCGCCGGGCCCGTATCTCTCGTTGCCAGATTCGAGGTATACATGAGTCCCTGTACCGTGAATCCCTTGGCTGCGGCGAGTGTTGTATCGACCGATGACGGATAATATGTCTGAATTTTCTGGAGGTCACGCGTGATTATATTGCTGGGATTGAATGTCTGTATCACCGGGAAATAGGGGAATCTCACCGGCTGGGTTACCTGAAAGAATCCCTGCTGCGATGTCATGCCAACCGTGGCGCAGTTCGCATCGCTGATCATGTCCTCGCCTAGACCGATACCATAGGCGTTCAGGAGTTTGTTGATATTGAGTTCGTACGGCATCGCCTGCTGGCCCTCGCGGATATCCGCGTGATACCAGTTCATGAGCATCATGGCTTTGCCGCCGTTGATTATATACTGGTCGATATTGAAAAGCTGCCAGTCGGTAAACGGCAGGCGGGGCGCCAGGATCAGAAGGCCATCCACCCCTTTTTCTATGGTTTTATCCAAATCAACCGGCTGAACGTTATAATTACGGCCAAGGGCTTCATAGAGCTTCTGCATCTGCTGCCTGTCCTGCTCGGTTCCCGTCGAGGCTACGCCCAGTATCGGCTGACGGTCGGTGGTGATGCGTTTGATCAGGCTTGTGATCTCGTATTCGAGGTTATCGATATTGTCGATTGACGGCAGGGCTTCCTTTTTGTCGCCGTACACGAAAGCGACTCCCGTATACCCCTTTACGACCTCGATCTTGTCGTTCTCTACAACCTGAAACTGCCGCGGAGGAATCTGGAAGCTCTGTGCCTCCTCTTCAAGTTTCTGTTCGTTGCCCGGGTTGATGAATTCGTATTCGAAATGGCCATGCGAATACGCCCGGTAATCATCGAGCATATCATGGAGATAGCGTTCTATGCTCGAATAATTGCCCGGCAGGTTGGGGGAGAAGTATGCCTTGACGAGGATTTTGTCCTCGACGCTGCCGACGATATTTTTTGATGCCTTGGCAAGAGAATACATGTTTGCGCTGGTAAGGTCGGCGCGAAGGAAATACCTGATTCCTATCGCGTTTACCATCACCAGTATACCCAAAAGAAAAAGGATCGAAAGTATAGATGCACTATTCAGTTTTTTCATGAATCAAGCCTCCTCAACTCCATTTTCGGCTTTCCAGTGACAGTTTAGCCAGTGACAGCATGAAGATGATCAGTGACAGGTAGTATGTTATATCACGTGAGTCGATTACCCCTCGTCCGATATTTTCATAATGATAGTCGATACTCAGGTACTGGAGTACGGGTACAAACGGAGGCGGAATAAGCATGAGAAATTTATTGATGAGCCACAAGACGAAAATGATGGCAAAAGCCACGATGAATGCAACCACCTGGTTTCGTGACACTGTCGAGGCGAAAATCCCGATGGCCACATAGGAGGCTCCCATAAGGATCAGACCCAGGTACCCGGTTATGAGCATTCCTATGTCCGGTGTCCCGAGAAAGACAATGGAAATGGCAAAGGGCAATGTAAAGATCAATGCCACCGTCAGCAGACTGAGCCCGGCGAAATACTTGCCGAGTATGATCTCGAGGTCGCTGATGGGCATGGTGAAGAGGAGTTCGATGGTTCCGCTTTTCCGTTCCTCGCTCAGAAGACGCATGGTGATAGCCGGAACGAAAAAGATAAAAATGAACGGAATGATGCTGAAAACGCTCCTGAGGGATGATTCATTCGACAGGAACATCTCGCTCGTAAAAAACCATCCGGTGATTATGAGGAACACCGATATTACGATATATGCCACCGGTGAGTAGAAGTATGCGAATACTTCACGGCGGAAAATAGGTAAAATCTTCTTCATATATCAAGCCCCCTGGGATTTTGTGAGATTACGGAATACATCCTCGAGGTTATTCTCCTGAAGGTGCATTTCAAGGATTGTCCAGCCTTTAGCGACTGCCGTTCTGAAAACATCCTCCCGGATATCGCGGTCTCCCCTGATGCCGATATCGAACTCGACGGTTCCGCCGTTTTTCCCTGACATGGTGCTGACAGTGGCAACATTGCCGAGTCCCGAGAACACATCCGCCGCATCGGGTACATCACCCTTGAGCTCGAGATGGAGAACCGACTGTCCCGTCATCTGGCTCCTCAGAGAGTCCGTGGTGCCATCCGCAACGATTTCGCCGGAGGAGATGATGACCACCCTGTCGCAGGTCGCTTCGACCTCGCTGAGAATATGTGTCGAAAGAATGACCGTTTTTTCCTTTCCGACTTTTCTGATGAGATTGCGAATCTCAACGATCTGGTTGGGGTCGAGACCGACTGTAGGCTCATCGAGGATAAGGATATCGGGTTCATGAATCATCGCCTGAGCAATCCCCACGCGCTGACGATAACCCTTGGATAGTTCTCCGATGTCTTTGCCGATCATTTTGGAAAGGCCGCATGTCTCGATCATCGCATCCATCCGTTCTTTTCTCCGGGCACCCCTGATCTCCCTGAGATCACAGATATATTCGAGGTATTCCATGGTACTCATGTACTCATAGAGGGGCGCATTTTCGGGCAGATAGCCTATCATCTGACGGATTTCCATCGAGTTTTCATGTACATCGAGGTCTTTGTACTTGATTGTGCCCGATGTCGGGGGCATGAAACAGGTGAGAACTTTGAGGGTTGTTGTCTTTCCGGCGCCGTTCGGCCCCAGAAAGCCCAGGATTTCGCCGTCGTTGATGTTAAAAGAGACATTATCAACGGCTTTGAAATCCCCATAGTACTTTGTAAGGTTTTCAATTCTGATCATGCACATCTCCTTCTTGAGTATGCAGTGAACGAATATATGGCTTTACGGAAATTTTTACCAGTTAAGACTGTTTAACAGGATAAGGGTTCCAGGAAGCCAAAAAAAACATTAAATATTTTAGTACACAAAATGCTTTTTTTAGTCTTGTATTATAATAAATCAACTATCAATTTACCAGTTAAATTTCAATTCATTCAAGATTGCAATTGTTGATATAGGATTCAGATGCGCTCTGAGGTTTTTTAAATATTGCTCCGGCGGATAAATAATGATACCAATAGCAGGAATAGATGCCGAAACAAGTTCGGCATGACGTCATCCGATATCACTGTTTAATCGCCGAAGCAATAACCTGTAATGAGCGCATGATGACAGGTGTATGTTTAAATTTTCATGCCGGGATTTACTCAATATCTATATGCAATCGAGATAAACACTATTTTTCAGTTCTAGTGTGAGGTAGTACCGGGCATCGAACAAGTGACAAAAAAAGGGGGCGAAAATGCCCCCTTTATATGAAGTATTTCAGTATTGTTTACAGGCTGTTTGCGCTCATGGTTTCGAGCAGCGCCTTGTTGTTTTTCGTATCTCGTATTTTCTCAAGGAGAAATTCCATCGCCTCGGCGGTACCCATGGGATCGAGGATACGGCGCATGATCCAGATACGGTTCAGCTCGGCCTCGGTGAGCAGGAGCTCTTCCTTACGGGTTGCGGAACGTTTGATGTCCATTGCGGGGAATATGCGGCGGTTCGACAGCTTGCGGTCGAGCACCATCTCCATGTTTCCGCGGCCTTTGAATTCCTCGTAGATAACATCATCCATACGCGAGCCGGTCTCGATGAGCGTGGTGGCAAGTATGGTCAGACTGCCGCCGTTCTCGATATTACGGGCCGCACCGAAAAACTGTTTGGGCCATGTCAGTGCGTTGGCGTCGATACCGCCCGACAGAATTTTTCCGGAATGCGGGATAATATTATTGTACGCCCGTGCGAGCCGGGTAATCGAATCGAGCAGAATCACCACGTGATGACCATACTCGACAAGCCGTTTCGCCTTCTCGATGACCATGTTGGCGACCTGGACATGCCTGTTCTGAGGTTCATCGAATGTGGACGAGATAACCTCTCCCTTGACTGCGCGCTGCATTTCGGTCACTTCCTCAGGCCGCTCGTCTATGAGGAGGACGATGAGGCTGATATCGGGATGGTTAGCCGTAATGGCATTGGCGACCTTCTGCATGAGCATCGTTTTCCCGGTAAAAGGCGGGGCGACGATGAGTCCGCGCTGGCCGAACCCGATCGGGCAGAGCAGATTCATGATACGGGTGCTCACCTCGTTGGGTGTCGTTTCGAGGTCGAATTTCCGGTTCGGGTGTACGGGGGTGAGGTTATCGAAAAAGATTTTATCTTTCGATGCTTCGGGATTTTCATGATTGATGGCTTCGATTTTAAGGAGCGCGAAATACCGTTCCGAATCCTTTGGCGGACGAATCTGGCCGGAGACGGAATCGCCTGTTTTCAGCGAGAAGCGCTTGATCTGGGAGTGGGAAACATAGATATCGTCCGGGCCAGGCATGTAATTATATGACGGCGACCGGAGGAACCCGTACCCATCCTCGAGGACTTCCAGAACGCCCTCGGCGAAAATGTTGCCGTTCTGCTGGGTCTGTGCTTCGAGAATCTTGAAGATTATATCGGCTTTTTTCAGGCCGGTGATACTTTCGATTTTCAGGCTTTTCGCATAATCGGCAAGCTCGGAAATAGTCTTTGTCTTGAGTTCATCAATGTCCATAACGGTTAATCCTTCTTGGGGAATGCCCAATTACTAAGAGAAATATATCAGCAGATGTGTTGTCTTATCAGAAAAAGGGTATATAATCAGTACAACTTACCTATCGGCAGATAATGCAGCATATTATTATTTTTCGAACTATACCGAAGATCGTCAAAGCTATGTCACGCGGAATGGTTTTTGTACTTAAATTATTTTACCTACAGCCCGAAACACCGGGGATTATATCCCGGACAATTCACCAGAAACAATATTACTCCGGGAGAGACATTCAGGTTGGGTTCTATCAGGAAGTTTATAACTTGAGATCAGATAGGACACATATTTCATAACGGGGTAAGTCGTTAATTGATTGTTGAATATATACCATATTTACTGTATAGTCAAGAAAAAAACAAAATGGAATGTGAAAATCTTAAATAATTTCTACCCATATATCATTAAAGGTTAATGTATTTACCTTTTCAAATATACTACAAATTTTCATAGATCTATTTTAGAGGCTATTATTCTATCATTCGCTCCTCTTCCGGTATATACACAACAAAAAGCGACGGATTCCCGTACGGCGCGCCGTTCTCGTCGTCACGGGGTACGAAGGCGCCATTCATGCAGATGACGAGGAACGAGCCATCCATCGAAATCTCCATGCCGTATGTGCCGCCGATCCAGTAACCGTACTTCTCCCAGTAATAATCGGCGAGCCATGCGATGACTTTCTTTTTCCCGGTTCTGACATCGTACTGCACGAGGGGCCCGTACTCATTGGCGTTCTGCATTTTTTTGCCGCCGGGCATATAATAGATATAACGGCCTGTGGGGTCGAGCGCGGTCGTCGAGGTGTACCGTCCCCGGTCCCAGTTGACACCGACAGGCTCAACCGCGGGCTTTTCGGGCCGGAAACGGAACAGCGTGCCGTTGTGGGTGAAACAGTAAAAGGCGCCATCCTCCGCGCGCTTATCCGTGTAGGCGCGGAGCTGGTAAACCGTGTGATCGTACGGATTCTCCGGTGGCGAGAGCTCGCAGCGCTCGAACCGGTTGAATTCGGGATCGAAGCTCAGGAAATGATGGAGACTGTCGCCGCGGCAGGTGGTCCAGAATTTCCCGGTATTCTCATCGAGGAGCATGGCGCGCTGCCACCATTCCCACCCATCCGGTGGGCATCCGGCATAGGTCACCTTTTTGTTGATGGCATCCCAGCAGAGGACTGTCTTGTTGGCGCCGGCGCCCATGAGCCTGCCCCGTTTCGCATCGAGGTTGAACTCGGGTAGCATCTGGCCGACAAGGGGGACGCCCCAGTTTTTCGCCTCATGTGTGTTAATATTATAGCTCAGAAGCCAGCTCCCGCGATAACCGTTCGCCCACCAGGAAGAATCCGGGTAGACGCCGTAATGGGTTGCCGCCCAGAGGGTGCCGTCCGGCATGATGCCCATATGGCCGTGAATCTTGCCATCGGTGTATGAATTATCCGTCCAGCCGAGAAGATTATCCACATCGACCACCTTGTATACCAGGTCGCGGGCGGGCGAGTACTCGTAGATATTAATCTGGCAGCCCATGCCACGGTGGTCGCCGACCGAGAAAAAGAAGCGGTTGTCGGCGCTGCGGGCAACTTTTCCCCAGTTAGCCCATGCGGCTTCGGTAGCCTCATCGGGAAAATATTCGGGAACCATGTCGGGAACGATCATCATCCTGATCTCGGGGGGTACTTTTGCCACGGTGAAATCGTTGACGACATGCTCTTCTTTCGGTTCACGGAGCATTTTGTCCGATTTGTCGCTGACAAAGCCCGTATTCTGCCGCAGGTGGAGTTTATCGAGCTCGTCGTTGTACTTTCTGCGCTGTTTCTCGGTCATGTTCCACCCCGCGAAACCATTGACCGCAATGGCAAGCATCAGGAGCAGTACAAACGTAAAATATCCTTTTTTCATGGCCGGAATCCTTTGTATCGTATGTTTTTTAATTAATATGCGTAATATGCGATTTTCGTTGTACATATAATATAATCCGTTTATCTCGTGTGATAAGCATGTAAGTTTAAAATTATTACCATGGAGGCACGGAGAGCACGGAGAAAAAATCCGTGTAAACGGATTTAGGGTGGAGTATATCGTCAGGATGATATTGTGTCTTTGCTGTTATGAAATATCCCCTGTTCTCTCTTCGATATTATAACGCGGTAAACAGGACATTCCCGCCTGCATTACATGCGGTGATTTTTCACCATGCTTTTAACCGGTCCATATATTATAATTATAATGAAAGACCATGTCGCGGCTCTCTGACACGCAATGAGAATATATGCAATCAAACCAGTAATATCACATATAAATAATCAAAGGGAGGGAACTATGAGTACATTCAAATCTCCGGATGATATCCTTGATTTTGCCATAGCACAGGAAGAAGAATCGTATAATTTTTATACC
>JAJFUH010000187.1 GCA_021372535.1 bacterium | reverse complement strand
CTGATTACCGCAACCTTCTTTTCAGAATTTTCCATGTCATTACCCCTTAAACAAAAAAAACCCGGCAAACACACGCCGGGGCTAATAAAAACAGGCAACCCCTCGGGACCGGTTTTTATAACCGGCTGCCTCAGGATATGCAGTATTTACAGCCCCTGGGTATCAGGTTGCCCTTCACCGCGGGACATCAATTTGTGAATAATATAACGATTTGAAATGATCGGTGCAAGATATTTTTTTCAGGCCATCTCCCCCATTTTAGAGCAATAAAAAAGTTTTCATCACCTTTTTTGTTTGTACGGAATGAAATAAACACTAAAGATTTCTTATAAAGTTTTTTTTAAAAAAGTGAGCATTCGCAAACATTCCTTTGGACTCTCCAAAAAAGCTTGACTCATGAGGAATAATTTCATTATTTTAAGATGCTGAGTTCAATAATGGAATTGCTCACTATTTCGGTGGAATATTCATTTTTTATCCTGCCCTCACATAATCGGTTTACCGTGCAGCCTGATTCTGTTTAGCAATCCGGGATTTTCTTCATGATTTTGACTGTTTATCCGAGGGAGTTCAAGCTGAAACAATGATTGTCTCTTCGTCAAGAAAATCTGTTGTGCATATCATGAATAAATACAGAGGGAGATGATGAAATGTCCAAAGAAAGCACGTTTACGAAACGCATCAATGTAGTCGGACGCAGAATCAACACCCTCAGACTTTCCCGCAACATGTCCATAGAGGATCTCAGTAAAAAAACCAGTGTTAGTTCAGTAACCATATCGAATATAGAAAAGGGCATATACAGCCCTAAACTAAGCACGATACTCGAAATTGCAAAAGCCCTCAATACCACACTGACCTATCTTATCGAGGATGTGGCCGAACCCCGTATCTTCAAAATTGAAAAAAACAAACAGAAGCTCATTTCCGCCGAGGGTGTAACTCTGCATGATTTTGCCCCGATTATGATGGATAAGCGCGTATCAATTTACATCACGGAGATGGATGAAGGGATGACGACCGCGCCGCATGACTCGTTTGACGGCAATGAGTTTGCCCATGTACTGTCAGGGAATATAACTGTGGAAATTGAAGACAAGGTTATCAGGCTCGATGAGGGGGAGTCGGTTTATTTTCACGGCTCATACCGTCACAGGCTCAAGGCCGAAAAAAAATCAAAAATTATTTTCATCAGTATATTTACATAAATCGATCATTTTAATTGAATGAGTATAACTGGGGAATTATCTGTTTAATTATCATTAATTTACAAAAGGAGTGTATGAAATGTCGAAAGTTTTGCGAATTGGCATAGTAGGCGGTGGAATTTTCGGGCAGTGGCACCTCAAGGCTTTTACCCAGGTTCAGAACGAGGGCAAAGCACAACTGGTTGCAATCGCCGACCTTGTCGAGGAAAAGCGGAACAAAGCCGCGAAGGAATACGGCATAAAACCCTATGCCGATTATCGTGAAATGATCGAGAAGGAAAAACTCGATGCGATCAGCGTGGTCACTCCCGATTCACTCCATGCCGACATAGCTGTTACCGGCCTCGAGATGGGGTGTCATGTCCTCTGCGAAAAACCCATGGCCACAACCATGAAGGACTGCCGCAGGATTCTCAAAACCTCTCAGGAGCGGCCCGGCCAGATATTCATGGTGGATTACCATAAACGTCTCGACATGTACCACATCGAGCTCGAACGTGCTGTCCGCGAAGGGGAACTGGGGAAAATCCAGTACGGGTATGGCTACATGGAGGATAGAATCGAGGTCTCCCGCGACTGGTTCAAAAACTGGCCAAAGGATTCATCACCGTTCTGGTTCATCGGAACGCATTTTGTCGATCTTATCCGCTGGGTAATCAAGTCGAATGCTGTCAAGGTGTTCGCCACCGGTAGGCGCGAGAAACTCAGGAGCCTCGGGCTTGAATTCTGGGACAGCCTGTCTTCGCAGATCGTGTTCGAAAACGGCGCCACGTTCACGGTCGATGCATCGTGGATTCTCCCCGATGGATTCGAGGCGATTGTCAACCAGGGTATCCGTGTCATAGGCACCGAAGGTATCTTCGAGGTCGACAGCCAGGATCGCGGTGCAGGCGGATGTCTCAAGGGCAAGACCCAGCAGTCGTACAACCTGGGAGTATATGCCGAGAAGCATACTCCCGATGGCAGGACCCGGTATGGCGGATATGGTATCGAGTCCATCATGGAGTTCGCCTATCATGTGGACCATGTGCTCAACGGCGGTTCCCTTGCCGATCTGAAGGGACTTTATGCGGATGCCGTGGACGGCATAGAAGTTGCGAAAATCTGTATCGCCACGCACATGAGCGCCGAGGCGGGCGGTAAAGTCATTGAACTGAATACCCTGTAGGAGAACTGCGGTGATGGGTAAGAAAATTGTTTTCAAGATAACCGATTATATTGAGCCCGATCTCAAATGGGAAGAGGAGCAGTGTAAAAAACTCGGAGTGGATTTTTCATACTATCAGTTCAAGACCGATCCCTCTGATGTGCTCATCAAAAACTTTGCCGACGCCGATATTATTCTGGTCAACATGGCGAAAATGACTCCCGAGGTCATGGCAGGCCTCACCAATGTCCAGGTCATGATCCGTCACGGTATCGGCTACGATAATTTCAATCTTCCGGCTGCAACCGAGAATGGCATCATCTGTGCAAATCAGCCGACAGCATCGAGCGAGGATGTCGCCGAGCAGGCGATCATGCTCATGATGGCAGTTTGGCGAAAGATTTTCATTCAGCGTGAGATACTCGCGGATTCGGTTGCCAACAGGAAATGGATGTTCGAGCCCATCTATCCCGTCTACCGTATGGGCGGAAAAACGCTCGGGATTATCGGCTGCGGAAACATCGGGAGCATTGTTCTCCGTAAGATGCGGTCATTCGGCATGAGGATTCTGGTGGACGATCCTTATCTGTCGAAGGCGCGGCTCGATGAGCTCGGCATCGAACACACGCCTTTCGAGAAGGTGCTCAGTGAGTCCGATATTGTCACCATCCATGTACCGGTGACCGATGAGACGCGCGGAATGTTCAATGCCGCAACCCTTGGTATGATGAAAAAGAGCGCTATTCTCATCAATACTGCTCGCGGGCCGATGATTAACATCCCCGATCTGGCAGCAGCGCTGAAGAAAGATGTTATAGCCGGAGCGGGCATCGATGTGTATGACCAGGAACCGCCTCCAGCCGATTACCCGCTTATCGGGCTGAGAAATGCCGTGCTCACACCTCACCTCGCCTGGTACAGTGTCGAAGGCGGCTGGGACATCAGGTATACGATCATGGATGATCTGAAGGCGTTTATTGCCGGGAAACTCCCGAAAAGCGTGGTCAATCCCGAAGTGCTTTCGAGTCCCAGACTCAAGATGAAGATTCATAAATAACGATGAAAGGAAAACACCTCATATGGTTGTGAATATTAAAACGCCTATCCCGGGGCCGAATACTTTACAATACAAGGCACTGTCCGAAAAATACGAAGCCCATTGCCTTAATCAGCAGGCACCTGTTGTCTGGGATCATGCCGAGGGTGTCAAGGTCTGGGATGTGGACGGCAATACATTCATCGACTGGACAAGCGGTGTGCTCGTTACCAATGTCGGACATTCGCACCCAAAGCTTGCCGATGCGATAGCCCGTCAGGCCCGTCGGCTTCTGAACTGCTATGACTCGCCCACGGTCGAACGTATCACCCTGGCCGAACGTATGGTCGGGCTGGCTCCAGAAAATCTCGATAACGCCTTTTTCGCAACAGTGGGCTCGGAGGCTGTCGATGCTGCGGTTCGCGTAGCAAAACACTTTACCGGCAAATTCGAGATCATATCGTTTTTCGGCGGTTTCCACGGCCGCACTATGGGAACCATGAGTCTTGCCGGAAAAATGGGTACAAAAAAAGGTTTCGGGCCGGTCATGCCGGGATTTTTCCAGGTTCCGTTTCCCGACCCGTACCGTAATCCCTTCGGCTCGGACAGCCGCGATGTCGCCGCTCAGTGTCTCGACTTCATGGATGTATCAGTGAAGGCCCAGTCGACCGGCTCTATTGCAGGGCTCATCGTGGAACCGTACCAGGGCGCGGCGGGATTCATTTTCCCTCCGGATGGTTTTCTCAAGTCCGTTGAGGGATGGTGTAAAGATCATGACATTATCTTTATTCTCGACGAGGTGCAGTCATCGTTCGGCCGTACCGGCAAGTTCCTTGCCCTCGAATGGGAAAGCCTGAAGCCGAATCTCGTCTCCATCGGCAAGGGTATCGGTTCGGGTATGCCTATATCGTGCCTGCTCGCCGAATCGAGGATCATGAAAACCCTCGGCGAGGGCGAGATGAGCTCCACATGGGGCGGTAATCCCATCTGCACTGCAGCGTCACACGCCATTCTCGACATTTTCGAGGAAGAGAAGCTTGTCGAGAACTCTCTCACCATCGGCAGCCACATGAAAGCCCGTCTCCTCGAAATGAAGGAGAAATGCCGTTACCTCGGCGATGTGAGAGGGCGCGGCCTTGTCATGGGACTCGATATAGTCAAAGACAAAAAGACAAAGGAGCGCGATCCCCAGACAACCCGGAGGATCATCGACGAATGCTGCAGGCACGGTCTCATCATCGGTGCCGTATCGGGCAATGTCATCCGTGTCGCCCCACCGCTCGTCATATCGAGGGATGAGGCGGACGAGAGCCTCGATATCATGGAAAAAGTGCTCACAAACCTGTAATATTCATGCGATTCGATATAAAGAAGGAGGGGGCGACCGCTCCCTTCTTTGTGTTATGCCAATTTATGTTCAAACAAATAATTTTAGACAGGATACATACGAATAATACTATTTTTTCTGGTTATTCAGTCAACGCATAAATTTTAAAATGAGATGATTGTTACCCGTTAATGTGTCATTCCCGTGAAAACGGGAATCCAACATCTCATGCTCATGACATTGCGATGTTTTTTCTGGATTCCCAATTCACTTCGTTCTTGGGAATGACAATACTAATACAATACATCAGTATTTTTGAGCTGATTTAATATTGCTCCGGTGGTTAAACAGTGACATAGGATTGTGTCATGCCGAACTCCTTGTTTCGGCATCTATTCCAGAAATTAGTATCATTATTTATTCGCCGGAGCAATAACAAGATATTCTTTGATATTCTTTATAAAATAGAACTATAGTATTATCCGCGAAAATCCGCCTGATCCGCGTCAATCCGTGTTCTATTCAGGCTCTTAGACAGGAGAATATTCATGCCCGATAGTGAAACAATCCATAAGACATGTCTCGACCTGCTTCCCGGAACCACCGCTTTTCTCGACAGGCTCGTGCGGTTTCAGTCGCTTTCGAGTTACGAGGGCCCGGCAATGGAATGGCTCTATGACCAGTTCAGGGATATCGCCGATGTGTGCGAGAAGGTTCCGGTGCCGGAGGACATCATCAACGATCCCGGTTATTCCTTCAGGATGGGAGATCAGCCTTACGAGGGCCGTCCCAACCTGCGTGTGGTCATTAAAGGAGACGGTACCGGGAAGAGCGTGTGTTTCAACGCTCATGTCGATGTCGTTCCGCCCTCGAAAGATCAGCCGCGCCCGTTCGATCCGTATGTCGAGAACGGCGCCATGTACGGCCGCGGAACATGCGACGACAAGGGACAGATCGCCATGCTGTGGACGCTCCTGACTGCCATGAAAAGGCTTGGAGTGAAACCGAAGGGAGATGTGATCCTCCACATCGTCATCGAGGAGGAGACCGGCGGCAACGGCACACTCGCGCTGATCCGCCGCGGCGAACAAGCCGATTTCGCGGTCAACCTCGAACCGACCTCGAACGATGTCTACACCTCCGTGCGCGGGGCGGTATGGTTCACCGGCACCGTGTACGGCCGTGCGGGACATTCCGGCTCGGCGCAGACTACGGTCAGCGCGCTCAAGATGGCTATCGAGGCAATAAAAATCATCGAGGAGTACAACCAGGAGCTGCTCGAAAAAACCCACGGCGACGATCCGCTGTTCCTCAAGTATAAAAATCCCATGCCGGTCACCTTCGGCCAGCTCGAAGCGGGCGACTGGCCAGCCATGGCGCCCCAGAAGGCGGTCTTCAAGGGTGTGTTCGGCCTGCTCACCACACCGAAAGAGGAAGTGATGCGTGAGATGGTCGAACGTGTGAAGACGAGAGGCCCCGAATGGCTCCGCGACAACTTTGAGATGACCTTTTCGTACCGTCACGACACGAGCAGAACCGATCCCGACGGCCAGGCGGTGAAACTCCTGCTCGACGGGTATCGTGCAATGGGTGTCAAGAGCGAAATCGGCTCCGCCAATTACGGCGCCGACGCATGGTTTTACAACAACATCCTCGGCATTCCCACGGTGGCGACGGGTTGCGGCAGTATCAACGACGCCCATACCAACCATGAGCATGTGGTGCTCAGTGATATTGCGCTCGAAGCGGCGAGTGTTTTACATTTCATCGGGAGCTGGTGCGGGATAAAAGAGTAGGCATAAGGCATAAGGCAGAAGGCATAAGGGGGAAAGACAAGGCAAAAGGCACAAGGCAGAAGGGGAAAAAACCAGGGGATGCCGGAGGCTCACCATGAAACACTTCGAACGCCGAGCAGCAGGTGCGGGTTACGTGAGGAGAATGGATGAGTCTTGTCAGGCAATGCTAATCTGCATCTGCCATGTGATCCCGTATGAATTTCTCTATGGCTGACACGACCTGTTCCTTGAACTCCGATGGGCTCTGAGCCACCCAGACAGTAAAATTGTACAATTCCTGAGAGTCGGCCTTCAGCCATTTGCCGTTATCATATAAGAATGTGAGCACTGTGGTTATGGCAATTTACTCGTTGCCGTTGAGAAAAGGATGATTCTTGATCATCAGATAGAAGAGAATAGCTGCCTTTGAAACCAGTGTCGGGTATAACGCCTTACCCGAGAATCGCTGAAACGGTGTCAGAACGCAGCTTTCAAGCACATTGGGGTACCGTGTGGAGAAATCCGGCAGGGGCTTATCGAAAGAAAGGTGCTCCTTCGCAAGCCGGAAAGCAAGGTATTCCACTTCCGCTATCGTAATGGTCTTCACTATTCCCTGCCTAAAAGCTTAAGAACTTCACCGTATTCCCGCACCGTCTTAAGAACCGCGGCATCGATACGTTTCTTTCCCTTCGGTGTAACCTCTCTGCCAAGGATGTCTCTGACAGTCCGGTCCGTAATGATGTAGTTCCTGCCTGCTTTTGTCGCAGGAATCTGTCCTTTTTTGACGCGGTTGTAGATTGCGATACGGCTGACCCCGAGAAGCCTGGCAAGTTCGGGAACAGTGATGTACTCTTTGATTGGCATGATTTTTACCTGCAATGATATGTTAATTCCGCACATGCAATATACCATATGTAATGGTGAATGCAAGAGTTAACATGTGTTAAGATCAGATAGGGAGGTTAACAGGAGAAAGGAGGGGGTAGCTTTTTAACGGTGATTTTGATGAGTTGATTCAAGTTACAGTATAACTAACGTTAAAGCTCACCAGGAGCATTGAAGTGCAGTTGAATTGCTATCCGGTGGAGCGCGTTATTAGATGCTTTCATCAAAATAGTCAGTATCGATTTTTTTCACTGGGTACTGCGATACCGTCGATACTCCGATATCATGGTCAATCATTAGATTGGATAACTGTTCACCATCAATCAATACAATTTTACTTCCGATTTGAGATACATAGTTTCGAGCATCATCAGTGAATCTTGAAGTCGTTATGAAAATACCTTTGTTTGCTTTTTGAGCCTGTAGTGCTCCGGCAAACTGCATTACATCCGGCCTTCCAACGGGATTATTGTTCCACCGCTTTGCCTGAATATATACGACATCAAGCCCGAGCTTATCTTCTTTAATTATTCCATCTATACCTCCATCACCACTTTTTCCAATAGCTTTTCCTGCGTCGACACGTGAACCACCATAACCCATTTTCACGAGCAGTTCGACAACGATCCGTTCAAAAAATGACGGGGACAATTTTTTTAGTCTAGAAAGTAGTTCAACAATTAATTCGTTTCGGAGATTATCATATGCATTCTCGAGGGCTTCGAATGGTGTAACAACTCCAATATCATGAAAGTCTTTGGAAGTAATTCTCTGCCCGCCACTCCGCGTTCCTTTGAGTTGAAGAAATTCGAGGAATTCTGGATATTGCTTGAGCAGTTTTACGTTAATTGTCGAGGGTTTTTCCTTGAGAAGTTCATGCCCGCGCGCAGTAATTCGATAATAACCTCGACGTGTAGTCTCAAGCAATCCTGCCTTTTTCATGTAAGTTGCAGCCCATCCAACTCGATTTATAAAAGTGCTTTGGATTCCGCTCGGAAGCATATCTTTCAGGTCATCGTTCGAAAGACCGAAGCGTAATGCAAGAGCCTCAACCGCATCATTTGTGGAAAGCTCTATTTTTTGTTCTTTTGCGAACTGTAGCAATGGCAACATGATATTTTGGTAATCGGGGACAGCCATTTTTTCATTCCTTTGAGTCAATCCAAGAATGATTATCTAATCATCACATAATAAAATATATAAACGCGTATAAGTTACCGTTGCTTCTCGTTTCCACCTTTTTATTTCCTATGAATTTTCGGGCTGTTAGCCGTGAGTATCAATAAAATAAAATTTATTCCCTTGTCAAGATAAATACGTTCAGTATTTAATGGCGACCGGCATTAAAATACCGGTCTATTCCCGAAAAGTCCCTGTCGAGACTCTTTCCTTTTGTACCTCAGTGCCTTGTCTTTCCCCTTGTGCCTTCTGCCTTGTGCCTTCTGCCTTGTTTTTAAAAAATTGAGGGTAGTAAACTCATATCTCTCCCTTGACTTTACATAATTATTTTCTTATCTTTCTAAGTCTATAAAGGAATAGTGAATTGTATATGGATTGTTGTTAATATTTCCATGAGTCTCTGTCTTTACATGGATGTAAATACAACCAGAAACTATAAACCAGTTTTTATAAACCAGTAACTGTATTTTTACGGAGTTGAATATGGCAGAGAAGCGAATCGGTATTTTAACGGGTGGCGGGGATGCACCAGGTCTGAATGCTGTTATACGGGCGGTAACTGTCAAGGGAATAAAATCGGGATATGAAGTCATAGGTTTCGAGGAGGGCTGGCGCGGGCTTCTCGACAAGAAATATCGTACGTTGTCGCTGAAGGATGTCGAGGACATTCATCTTCTCGGCGGCACCATTCTCGGTTCGTCGAGAACCAATGTCGCGAAGATAGAGAACGGTTTCGAGATAGCGAAAAAGAACCTCGAGGAACTCGGTATTTATGCGCTTGTGGCATCGGGTGGCGAGGATACGCTCGGTGTTGCGCTGAAGCTGTACAAGGCCGGCGCCAGCGTTCTCGGAGTTCCGAAGACGATCGACAACGATGTCAACGCGACCGATTACACCTTTGGTTTCGATACGGCTATCAACCGTGTCTGTGATTTACTCGAGATGCTCAGAACGACCACCGAAAGCCACCATCGTGTCATGGTGGTCGAGATCATGGGCCGTCACGCGGGCTGGATTGCGCTGCATGGCGGTATAGCCGGGGGCGCTCATATGATCCTGATTCCCGAGGTCGAGGTCAAAGTTGGCGAGATTGTCGCGATGGCAAAACGCCGGTATGAATCGGGTGAGCGGTGGGCAATAATCGCGGTTGCGGAAGGCGCGGTGATACCCGATCTCATGAAAGATGTGGCCCATTCATCACAGCTCGATGCATTCGGCCATGTTCAGCTCGGCACGGGTAAAGGTATCGGCGAGGCGCTCGCCAATGCGATAGAATATGAAACAGGCTTCGAAACCCGATCGCTCGTGCTCGGTCATCTCCAGCGCGGGGGAAGCCCTACGGCATTTGACCGTGTTCTCGGGACCCGGCTCGGTGTTCATGTTGTGAAAATGATAGACGATGGCAAATTCGGCATGATGGCTGCGCTCAAAGGCGGAGAGATGAAAGCGGTATCGCTCGAGGATGCGGTAGGATCGCTGAAGATTGTCGATAAGACTAAATATGAAACGGCAAAGCTGTTTTTCAGTTAAGAGGGCGATGAAAAAGTATCTTTTCCATGCGCCCGATTATGAAATATGTGGTTTTTATTGCTGTCAAGGGCATGTAAATCCGTCCCCGAATTATTAATCGGGAATTCGTGCCGATCCTTGACAGCTGATATCCACGCATAAAGTGTTTTCACCGGGATTTTATTATAACGCACTTTCACGATTGAGAAAGGTACTCCCATGCCATTAGTTCCGATGCGGCAGCTCCTCCTGGAAGCGGCAAAGGGAAATTACGCTGTCGGCGCATTTAATGTCAATAACATGGAGCAGATACAGGCTATCATGGCTGCTGCGCAGGAAACCCGGTCACCGGTTATCATACAGGCTTCCCGCGGGGCGCTCAAGTACTCGAATTTCACCTACCTGAAACACCTCATGCTGGCAGCGGCGGAAGAAAATCCGGACATACCCATCGCCATGCATCTCGATCATGGCAACAGTCTGGATACCTGCAAGCAGGCGATTGCGCTCGGATTCACATCGGTCATGATAGACGGTTCCCTCAAGGAGGACAGTAAAACTCCGACAACCTACGAGGAAAATTTAGCGGTGACCATGAGTGTTATCGAATATGCCCACCCCCTCGGAGTAACAGTGGAAGCGGAGCTCGGCACACTCGGTGGTATCGAGGACGGCGTCGGATCGGGGAAAGTCCACCTGACCGATCCCGACCAGGCAGTTGATTTTGTCAAGAAAACGAAGGTCGATGCTCTGGCGGTTGCAATCGGTACTTCCCATGGCGCTTACAAATTCAAAGCCGAACCGAAACTTGCGATCGATATCGTACAGGAAATACACAGACGGATACCGGAGACCCCGCTCGTTATGCACGGCTCGTCGAGCGTGCCGGAAGATCTGGTGGCGGTTGTCAATAAATATGGCGGCAAAATGCCCCAGGCAAAGGGCGTTCCCATGAGCGCCATTCAGTCGGCCATACCCTTCGGTGTGCGGAAGGTGAATATCGACACCGACGGCCGTATTGCGATTACGGGTGCTATCCGTAAAGTCTTTGTGGAAACTCCCGATAAGTTCGATCCCCGCGATTATATGAAACCGGCCCGTGATGCACTCACAAAACTCGTTGCTCAGAAAATGCGCGATCTCGGCACTGCGGGGCATGCCGGAGATTTCAAACCGGTTTCGCTCAATGATATGATTGACTTTTACAAGAAGAGCGGTTTGTTGTAATCCTCACACGAAGAAAGAAAGGATTTACCATGGCTATCAAAATCGGAATCAATGGTTTCGGCCGTATCGGCAAGCTCGTTTTCCGTGCGGCGATTGCGGATGGCGGCTTTGAGGTTGTCGGTATCAACGATCTTATGGATACCAAGACAATGGCTCATCTGCTGAAATATGATTCGACACAGGGCAAGTTCAAAGGTACTGTCGAGGCAGCGGCTGACGGCATCATTGTCAACGGCAAGAAGGTCCTCGTATTTTCCGAGAAGGATCCCGCAAATATTCCGTGGGGAAAACTCGGTGCCACAATGGTACTCGAATCGACCGGTATATTCGCTGATGATGCCGGATTGCAGAAACACATCGATGCCGGCGCGAAAAAAGTGCTTCTCTCGGTTCCCCCCAAGAGCAAGGGCGAATCCAAGATCAAGGTGATTGTCATGGGCGTGAACGACAACATTCTGACCTCGGCCGACACCATGATTTCGAATGCATCGTGCACCACAAACAGCCTGGCTCCCATGGCGAAGGTTCTCCACGAGAAGTTCGGGATTGTCAAGGGATTCATGACCACGATCCATTCATACACGAACGACCAGAAAATTCTCGACCAGGTTCATAAAGACCTCCGGAGAGCCCGTGCTGGCGCGATCAACATGATCCCCACCACAACCGGCGCCGCCCGCGCTGTCGGTAAGGTTCTTCCCGAGCTCAAGGGGAAACTGGACGGCGTCAGTGTCCGCGTACCCACACCCGATGCCTCACTGACCGACTGCGTGTGCGAGCTCAAACGTGCGGTCACCATCGAAGAGGTGAATAACGCATTCAAGGCAGCCGCAAATGGCGAGTTGAAGGGCATCCTCGAGTATACCGATGATCCGATCGTTTCGAGCGATGTTATCGGAAATCCCGCATCGTCGATCATTGACGGCCAAATGACCTCGGTAATGGAAGGCACCATGGTCAAAGTATTTTCATGGTACGATAACGAGTGGGGTTATTCGAACCGGTGCATCGACCTTTTCAAACTCATGGCAAAGTAAGGGCGTTGTAAACAGTAAAATGGTATCCCGCGGATGCTTACGAGAGCAGCCGCGGGATTTACTTGTCAGACCGAGGTGAGATGAATGGCTATCAAGACTGTAAACGATATTGATCTCAAGGGCAAACGGGTCATCGTCCGTTGTGATTTTAACGTTCCCCTCGACGAGAACCGGAATATTACCGATGAAAAGCGCATTGTCGCCTCGCTTCCGACCATACGCTACATACTCGACAAGGGTGGGAAACTCATTCTCATGAGCCATCTGGGACGTCCCAAAGGGAAACCCGTACCCGAGATGAGCCTCGCGCCGGTGGCGAAAAGTCTCGGCAGGCATCTCAACAAGCCGGTGAAGCTTGCGCCGGACTGTGTTGGCTCCGCTGTCGAAGCCATGGTTTCGGAGATGAAACCGGGCGATGTGGTTCTTCTTGAAAATCTCCGTTTCCATAAGGAGGAGGAAGCGAACGATCCTGAATTTGCACAAAAACTCGCATCGCTTGCCGATGTGTATGTGAACGATGCATTCGGTACTGCGCACCGTGCCCATGCTTCCACCGAAGGAATCACACGTTATCTCAAAGAGGTTGCCTCGGGTTATCTTCTCAAGAAGGAAATCGATTATCTCGACAGCGCGGTCAAGGAACCGAAACGCCCCTTTGTGGCCGTTATCGGCGGAGTCAAGATTTCCGGCAAGATCGATGTGATAACCACCCTGCTCGACAAGGCAGATACTCTTCTCATCGGCGGAGGGATGGCGTATACATTCTACAAGGCCATGGGACTCGAGATCGGCAAGTCGATTCTGGAGGCCGAACGAGTGGATATGGCCCGTGATATCCTGGAGAAGGTCAAAGCTTCGTCCTGCGAGTTTCTCCTTCCGGTCGACTGCATGATAGCCGATAAATTCGAAAACGACGCCAGGACACGATATGTCGATTCCGATGCCATACCGAAAGACTGGGAAGGTCTCGATATCGGGCCGAAAACCGTTGAGCTCTATACATCAAAAATTAAAGGCGCGGGAACTGTTGTGTGGAATGGCCCGATGGGTGTGTTTGAGATGGAAACGTTCGCGAACGGAACGAAAGCGATAGCGCAGGCTATGGCCGATGCAACCGCGAAAGGAACGGTTACCGTTATCGGCGGCGGTGATTCCGCGGCGGCGATCGCCAAATTCGGGATGGAGGACAGGATGAGTCACATTTCGACCGGCGGCGGTGCTTCCCTTGAACTGCTCGAAGGGAAAATACTTCCGGGAGTTCAGGCGCTCAATCGAGGGTGAATATAACAAATAACCACGAAGACACGAAGGTAAAATTATAATTTAAACAATTTTATGCCTTTGTGCCTTCGTGGAACTTTTCTGCTAAAGGACTATCATGAGAAAAATCATCATCGCCGGCAACTGGAAAATGCACATGAATCACCGTGAGGCTCAAACGCTGGTTCATGCGATTGCCGAAAAAGTTTCCGGAATAGAGGACGTGGAGATTGTAGTCTGCCCGCCCTTTACCTCTCTTGCGGCGGCAGGTGAAGGTATAAAGGGAACCACTATAGCGCTCGGCGCGCAGAACATGCACTGGGAGCAGAAAGGTGCATTTACCGGCGAAATATCGGCCAATATGCTCTTGACTCTGGGCTGTGAATACGTTATATTGGGACACTCTGAACGAAGAACGTACTTTCATGAAAGCGATGAAATAGTCGCAAAAAAAGTTCAATCTGCGATTAAAGCCGGGATCACCCCGATTGTGTGTGTCGGTGAAACGCGGGAAGAGCGTGAAAACGGAATAACCCGGAAAGTAGTCGAGCGCCAGGTGAAGGGTGCATTAACAAATCTGAGAGCGGATGAGTTTCATGGAACGGTGATAGCGTACGAACCGGTTTGGGCTATCGGCACCGGTCTAACCGCTACTGTTGAACAAGCTCAGGAAGTACACGCCTTTATCAGGGGACTGCTTGAGGGTTTGTTCGGGAAGAAAGCGGCAGCGGAAACAAGGATTCAGTACGGCGGCAGCATGAAACCCGGAAATGCCCGCGAACTTCTTGCGCAACCTGATATAGACGGCGGACTGATTGGTGGGGCTGCTCTCGATGCCGAATCGTTCGAAGGCATCATCCGCGCGGCGTTGTAAGTTTCATAAGGTTTAGATTTATCGTTTGTGTTTTATCAGCGCTACTCTATGGTCGAGAATACCGGTCAACACTTTTTCTACCATAAAAGAGAAACCAGAAATCATTATACATGTTTTGGGAAGGTAAGGTTTATAATGTTTCTGTATGTTCTTATACTGATAGTTCATGTTATCGTCTGTATTGCCCTTGTCATATCAGTGCTTCTGCAGTCGAGCAAGGGTGGCGGACTGGCGGGAACCTTCGGCGGATCCGGAATGACAGGCGGAGTTTTCGGCGGCAGAGGAGCTGCGCCGTTCCTTGCCAAGGCAACGACAGCGTTCGCGATACTCTTCATGCTGACATCGATATCGCTCAATTTCGTTAAACCGGGCCGTGTTTCCCAGAGTGCGATTCAGCGGGCTCTTATTGAAAGCGGAGCGGCTTCTTCTCCTTCAAGCTCGGCGGTTACAACCGAAATGCCTGTGTCGACACCTGCCGCCGGCGATAATGCGCAAACCGGTTCTGAGACGACTCCGTCTCAGAATGCTCCGGCACAGGAAGAGAAGAAATAAACTGGTTTTTGCAGTTTATGATTGTGGATTTATGTGAATGGTTCATTAAAAACTTTTTCAACCGGAAACGATAAACCGTAATCCGGCAGACAAAAAAAATACTGTTTATGAATGCCCGAGTGGTGGAATTGGTAGACACGCTATCTTGAGGGGGTAGTGGCCCACGGCTGTACCGGTTCAAATCCGGTCTCGGGCACCATATAATTCTGGCTTTCTCATGATAATTTCCTTATTCTCGCACATTTCTTACCCACTGCTACGATGCGCAGCGCGGCGAGCGTATATCATGTTTTTTCGTATCCTCATATATGAGTAATTACCCTTTTTACCCGTTGCGACGCAGATCAGCGCAGCGAGTATACGTATTTCCCGTTTTTCTCCAAACGGGAACTGAGACAACACTTTAATAAAAAAAATAGTGTTTCGCTTCAGTCCAACCTCATCCGCAGAAGGAGAACCACATGTCTGAACAACCGAAACAGAACATCACCAACCTCATGACAGAGCAGCGTAAGTTTCCTGTTCCCGATTCCTTCAGGGCAAAAGCTCATATCAGTTCCATGGAACAATACGAAAAGATGTTCAAGCGGTCGCTTGAGGATCCTGACGGATTCTGGGGAGAACAGGCCGAAACGCTTGACTGGTTTAAAAAATGGGATAAAGTATATTCGTTTGACAAAGATAAAATCATAATAAAATGGTTTGACGGTGGAAAGATCAACGTTTCCCATAACTGCCTCGACCGTCATGTAAAAGCCGGAAAAGGCGACAAAACAGCGATTCTGTGGGTAGGAGACGATCCGAACGAGGACAGGCATATCTCCTATAAAGAGCTGTATACGGAAGTCAAGAAATTTGCGAATGTTCTGAAATCTCAGGGAGTTAAAAAGGGCGACCGGGTTTGCATCTATATGCCCATGATCCCCGAACTCCCGATTGCAATGCTTGCCTGTACGAGAATTGGAGCGATCCATTCGATCGTATTCGGCGGGTTTTCCGCAGAGGCGCTCCAGGGACGCATTCAGGATTCAAAATGCTCGGTTCTCATTACCTCCAATGTCTCGCTCCGCGGCAGCAAGGCGATTCCTCTCAAGATTAACGCCGACGAGGCGCTCAAGGATAATGCCTGTCCCTCGATAAAATCGGTAATCTGTTATCAGCGCAGAGATGTTGAAACACATATGGAGAAAGGCCGTGATTTCTGGTGGCATGAACTCATGGCGAAAGTGTCCGATGAATGCGAGCCCGAGCACATGGATGCCGAAGACCCTCTGTTCATTCTCTATACCTCCGGTTCCACGGGAAAACCCAAGGGTGTGCTTCACTCAACCGGCGGTTATCTCCTCTACACAAGCGTGACTCATAAATACATCTTCGATTATCATGAGAATGATATCTACTGGTGCACCGCCGATATCGGCTGGGTGACCGGTCATTCGTATATCGTATATGGTCCCCTTGCGAACCATGCGACCTCGGTCATGTTCGAGGGCGTGCCGACATATCCGGAACCCGACCGTTTCTGGGATATCTGCGAAAAGTACGGCGTAACGATATTCTATACCGCACCGACCGCAATCCGCGCTATCGCGAGCAAAGGTTCCGATTGGGTAACCAAGCACAATCTTTCCAAGCTCAGGCTGCTCGGTACAGTCGGCGAACCGATCAATCCCGAGGCATGGATGTGGTATTTCGATACTGTCGGACGCTCGAAATGCCCGATTGTCGATACATGGTGGCAGACCGAGACCGGTGGAATTCTCATCACACCGCTGCCCGGATGCATGCCGACCAAACCCGGTTCGGCGAGCCGCCCGTTCTTTGGCGTCGAGCCTGCGATTCTCCGCGAGGACGGCTCCCTGTGCGGTACCAATGAAGGCGGGTACCTTGTTATCAAAAGGCCATGGCCGGGAATCATGCGCACAGTATATGGCGACCACCAGCGTTTTATTGAAATGTACTGGGTACAGTATAAAGGATATTACTTCACCGGTGATGGCGCCCGTATCGACGAAGAGGGTGACTTCTGGCTGATGGGACGAGTCGACGATGTCATCAACATATCCGGTCACCGTATCGGTACAGCCGAGGTCGAAAGCGCCCTGGTCAGCCACAGCGCTGTCGCCGAAGCTGCCGTTGTCGGTTTCCCTCATGAAATCAAGGGTCAGGCTCTCTATGTGTTTGTGACTCTTAACGAGGGTGTCGAGAAGTCCGAAAACCTGAAAAAAGAACTCGTTGCCCATATCCGTAAGGAGATCGGCCCCATAGCATCTCCGGATAAGATTCAGTTCACCGATGCCCTTCCCAAGACCCGTTCGGGTAAAATCATGCGCCGTATCCTCAAAAAGATCGCAGCCAATGATACAGGTGAACTTGGTGACATTTCGACACTCCTTGATCCGGATGTGGTCAAAAAACTCATCGATGAGAGGATCATATAGACTCGACCGTCATGTCGTATTTTGATGTATTTTAAAAAACATGCGGTTGCGGAAAACGTGGCCGCATGTTTCATACTACGTACATTTGAAATGAACCGGAGGGTCTATGGCAAACGAAAAAGTATTCAATCGATGGATGGTGGTTTTCGGAGCGATCCTCATTCAACTTGCGCTTGGTGCGATATATGCATGGTCGGTCTTCACCAAGGCGTTGAAGGAAGCCCCCTATAATTTCACGACTCCTCAGACACAGGCGATATTTTCAGCGGGCCTGTTCACCTTTGCGCTCGTCATGATTTTTGCCGGTATCCAGATGAGGAAAGTCGGTCCGAAACCGCTCGCCCTCTCGGGTGGACTCGTGCTCGGCGCCGGTTATATTCTTGGCGGACTGTTCGGAAATTCATTCATCATGCAGCTCATCTGCATTGGTATTATCGGCGGTGCAGGCATCGGACTTGCATATGTGGTGCCCATCGCAGTGGGAATGAAGTGGTTTCCCGATAAAAAGGGACTCATATCCGGTCTCGCCGTGGCGGGATTCGGTTTTGGCGCCACAATCTGGGTGAAGGTCGGAGGCTCGTGGTTCGGCCTTGTCGATAAGTACGGCGTTCAATCGGTATTTCTGTGGTATGGTATCGCTTTCGCCGTGATGGTTCTCATCGGGTCGATCTGGATGGTCAATCCTCCCGAAGGGTATGTTCCCGCCGGGTATGTACCGCCGTCCGCAGCGGCCGGAGGGTCAAAGAAAGCCGCAGGCCGTGACTATATCTGGCAGGAGATTCTCAAAAAGGTACAGTTCTGGACAATCTGGCTTATCTTTGTTTTCGGAGGTATGGCCGGACTCATGGTTATCGGAACCATTGCGCTTTTTGGCATCGATTCACTGAAATCCTCGGGTCTCGATGAGGCAACCGCAAAAGCAGCCGCGGGAACGGCCATGGCATGGTACGCCATTTTCAACGGTCTCGGAAGAATCGCATGGGGAAAGATATCGGATAATATCGGTCCCAAGACCGCGATTTTCCTCATGTGCCTCATCCAGGGATTTCTCATGCTGACCTTTTACAAGATGGGTACCACGGCAATAATGCTGGCAATCTATGCTTCCGCGATCGGATTTAATTTCGGCGGCAACTTTGCACTGTTCCCGACAGCGACCGCCGATCTTTTCGGAACAAAAAATGTGGGATCGAACTATCCGTTCGTGTTCACCGCTTATGGTATAGCGGGCATTGCGGGGCCGATGCTCGGCGGTTTCGTTCGTGAAACGACCGGCTCGTTCCTCATGGCGTTTTTACCGGCGGGAGTTGTCTGCCTCGTAGGCGCGGTTCTGGCATTGACCATCACCAGACCGAAGAGCTGACAACGGGTTACGACCGAACCGGACTTTTTAAAAAGCCCTGTGATTTCCGAAGAGGAATTTTCACAGGGCTTTTTTATAATATAAGTTTTATCACAAGATGCTGAACCACGTTCAGCATGACAGCCTGATCGTACGTGTGTGTACACGTCACCCTGAATTCCGGTTGTTATGCGATGTGCTGCATTTTGGTGGCAAAATCACGTCCGGATGTAGGAGGTGGCAAGGTTTTACCATCCATCTTGTAGATAGCGATCGCTTCCTCTACGATTCGGCACAGATTGTCGAACACTTCCCTTTCGTTGTCACCGTGACATCCCCCATATATAAGTCCGGGTGAACTTCCCACAAAGCACTGGTCTTTTTCCGACCATTCTACAATCTTTACATATCGAGTGCTCTCTTTCATTTTTTGCTGACCATCTCATTCCCGACAGGGAGTATCCACGGCGCAGTTTTACAAGAACCCTGTTTTTTCTCATATTCATGGGTATTGAACTTATTCCATACCATTCGCTCACCTGGATCGAGGTCCTTCATCCGGCCCTGGTGCTGCGACGACCTCGAAGTCCGAACCCTTCAGCCTCCCGAGCTCGTCCAGGCCTTCGATTCGCGAATCGGGCGCGACGGACAAGCGCCAGTCACCGCCGTTGTCGGCCACGAACATGCCATACTTCTTCAATCCTTTGAGGATCGCCTGCATATGCGGTGAATAGCCGGAGATGTCGAAATCCGCACGGAGCCGGAAACGCTCGCCCATGCGCGGCAGGTCCTGGTCGGTTTTCCTGCTGGCAAAGTGCGTGGCGGGATAGACATACGCTCTGCGCGTGTTTCTCACGGTGAAACGCATCGCATGCTCCACCATGCCCCGTTCGACCTCGTCAAACCGTATAATCGCAGGGAAGATCGGAAACCCGGCGGCATCCGACGATGTCCAGCCATCGGGACGCAGCTTGTTGGATTTCAGGTCGAAGACCGCAGCGCACGCACACTCCCAGCCTGTCCGGGTCTTCCGGCCCTGGTAGAACTCGTAAAGCATGCGATTGACCGGGTCGACAACGATGACATGCCGGTCGCCGGTCTCCTTCGCTGTCTGCGCCGCCGAAAGAGTTCGTCCATCGAGAGGCCAGTTCTCGATAGGGGCGTCATCGGGAATCGGGTAAGGCCCGGGGTCCGATTCCCCGGGATAGGTCAGAATCCGGGTGTCCACCCGCGGCTGATTGCCCGGAACAAGGATGAAGGCCATGTCAAGGTTGTACGCCAGCGGCTTGTCGGCCCCGATCAATGCAACGATCTCCTTCGAATTCTTTAAAACCGGGCATCGAGAGATATCCTCGTTCCAGGGATTGTCCGGCGGGAAGACCTGCAGGGCTGCGAGAATACGGTCTGCCTCGTCAGTGTTGAATATCACCGGTCTGGTTACGGCAGGCATTGCGGGCCGTTCGCCGGCGATAGATATGTGTGCGAAACACAGGGTACTCAGTATAGCGCTGATGACAACGCCAACTGCCTCGATAAAACGGAGTTTTATGTGAACCTTGATTTTTCTCATTGTCATTGGTATCGACCTCATTTCAGCAAATTTTTCAATCTCTCTTCGTCAGATGCACGTCTGTTTTAAATTGAAGGGAATACTTCTCAGGATTTTCAAGATTGTCAATCTCTAAATCAACGTCCAACTCCGGCCAGTATAGATGGCAGCCATGAATCAATTGAACATTTTGAATCGAATGCAATGTCTGATCTTCAAAAAACGGATATTCTTTATAGCTTAAAAAGAATTCCTTTTCTTTAACAAATAACCATATGCCGAAGGGAGTTATATTTTCAACGCTTACTGAAATGCTTTTTCCAAGCTTTGATGATTTCATTACTGTGCTCCTCAACAATTTTTTGAATTTCATTCAGCTTTTTTGGATTCAATCCATGATATACGGCTAATGACACAATAGGTTCCAGCCAGAATTTTGCTTCTCCGGCCTCGGATGTTACATGGATATGGATTCGCTCTTCTTCTTTTGAAAGAAAATAAAATCTGTATCCTTTTTCTCTGAATAGTGTTGGACTCATAGTATTCCTTTTTAAAAATCTAATATCGGAACTGTGTTATGGTTTTTTAACCATACATACAAGTTATTTGTTAAGCTTTTATCATTCTTCTTCCGATATTTTCTTAATATTTGCTTTGACTGTAGTGACTTGCGGTGGTTCAGGAAACAGTACAATTTTTCCCGGTGATTCCAATATAGATTTGCGACATTCTTGAGCATAAGTGGAATCTGTTTCTCCAGAAAGGTATTGTGCAACTTTAAATAAATCTTGTGTCTTCACAAGTACTGTACCGCTTCGTTTTGCTGCCTTTAGGCATTTCACAGTGAAATATGCGCTTCTATCATTTAATGGAAATAATCGATAGGCATTGCCGAAAAGAACACCTGTAGCTGGCTCAGACACTTCTTCACGCGCTAAGTCTTCATGGATATTCATTTCAAGTTGACGAAGTTTATCTATTCCAATCGCATTATTGTCTTTGCCCTCTGCCTCACCCAAAAAACGACCTTCGTTACTTTCGAAGACTACATCAAAATCCGACTCGCTGTCTTTATATTTATTAGCGGAGAATCCCATCAGCTTCAAGGCAAGAAGAATTGCGTCCTCCAGTGGCGTTCCTTTTTCAAAAAGTAATCGCCGAAGTATTACCTCGTTTGCAAGTTTATCTCGGAACGTCTGCTTTTGCCGTTGAAGATTCTCTATTTTTTTATCAATCTTAAGTAATTCTTCCCGTAATATCGCCTCTTTGGGTAATTTGTAATCTGGTGCTTTCGCCCATTCAGGAGTAGGTGTAATAGCTTCTGATTGCTTAAGGGTCTTATCAATTTCGATAATCGCACCAAGTAATCGATGCCCGAATTCTTGGCCTTGCTTTGTCCATTCAAATTCTCCATTATTTTTCTCTTTATAGAACTCTTCGGATTCTATATTGAGATATGGGAGCAATAATAGTGCACCAGCGGAATCTTTTTGTTTTATAAGAGCACCTACTGTTTTATCTCCAGTCTTTGTCATAACTAAGGGTTTTAAAACTTGGCCTTCTATACGAACTCTATAGGACGAATAACTGCTAAATTCAGACCAATAACTTGTGAGAAGATTACTTCCTTTCGCGAGTCGCATAGCATAACCCTTAGAGTTAAATGGCTTTAGATCAAAGGGCAGGCATTTGTAATTATTGTATAAGTCAACCAAGATTGTGGTCTTTTGATTTCGTCCAGTACCAGAATATTGGCGTTCACCCGTATCGATATAGACTTCGTAAAGCTCAGGAAGAAAGACGATGACTGTCTTGTTTGAATGGATAGCATCTGTTATTTCTCGTCTCCAGTGTTCACTGCATTCACGCAATTGAAATGAATTGTCACCGGATAAAGAGAGTTTGCCCTGATAGGTATCTTTATGAACCACAAAAAAAGAAATGCTAGGATTAAAGAGAATAATATCCCAATCCAAGAGGGATGCATCTGAATCAATACTGATATATTCAGATAGTCCTCCTGGTATCTCACATCCTACAGATGCAACTTTCTTTTCAGACATTTTTATTTTCTTTTAATATAGGCACTTAATTACTATTTCTATGATTTTCAGATAATCTCCACTTTCAGAAGATGCTTCCCGATGACACGCCACAACCGATTCTGCATAATCAATGTTTCATCAATTGGTTAGAGTCGTCCTTGCGGTATTCCAGTGTCTTTTATATGGTTTTCTCATATCACGTATCGCATTCTTCCTCAATAGTTGTCTACATGCTTTTAACGCCACAGCTTAAACGATTCAGAACGTTAGTGTAAATCATCATCGTTCTTGCTCAGATACTGCGAGAGAATCTTTCTCTCCATGCTGAATCGTACAGGCTCTCTTCTAAAGAAATCTTTGTAAATCACAGTAAATGACTAATATACTGTGAACAAAATATTATTATATCATGAGACAGTCAAGAAAAAATTTGAGTGCTGTTACTTTCATTTCCTGATTTTTAAACAACCACAAAACGATAATGTAAAAAACGACATCTCAAACTGATAATATGCATCCGGTGACTTTCCAGCTACTATCCACACTCATTTATATTCTTCGGCACAACGGAAAAAAATTCCTTGCAAGGGAAATAATAACCACCGGCCGGTGATAATAAATCTTTATTTCAGGCCGGAAACGGGGATTTTTGATGAAAATCGGGGGGGAAACCGGGTTTTCTGGCTGGCATGTAATTTGCGAGTTTATTTGCACGGTGAATTGCACGTACCATGTGTACGGACAGATTCATCGAGCTTGAAGAGCAGTTTTTTCATGTTTCCGCGCTTGTCCGGGAGACAGACATTTATGGGTAAAAGCAGAAATATTTTTATGTGCTGTGTTCTTATGGCGGCGCTCAATGCATTCGCCGCCATGGCAGAGCCTGATGACCTTTTCAGGACGTTGCCTGCGGAATCTCCGGCAAAGGGGATATTACGGATTTCAAACGCTACATATTATTCATCGATAACGGCGAACAGTGTTTTGAAACAGCGCTACGGTGTCACCGAATCACATATTTCATCGATTATCACCACCGTTGAATTCGGCATTACAAACAACATAGCCGTAAGCGGTTCATTCCCCTATTACGCCGATTTGTTTACCCAGGACACAAGAAAAGGACAGAAAACCGGCGGAGGAGATATCAGCGCCGGTGTACGTTTTGCCTATAAGCCAACGCTGGCGATCATGAGAGGTTTGAGTTTCGGGAGCAGGTTTGTCATTCCGGAAAAAATGGTCTATGGCCATGAACCCCTTGGATTCAGGCAGTTCTCGACAGGAGAGTTCGCGTATACCATCGATGCTTCATGCGGAATGGGCTTCAAACGCGTTAACGGATATTTTTCCATGGCAATGCAGATGTATCCGAATGCGACCATGCAGGATACGTCGTATCCGACAGATGTATTCTACGATACCGGTTTCGGATACCGCGGGATAGGGATGCCGGACGATGCCGGATATTCCGCAACTATCTTCCAGAACCAGTTTCATACTTCTTTCGGAGCTGTCATACCGATAAATCCATGGCTTTCCGGACTTGCCGAGTACAACTCGACCGGTTTCATATCGCGGCCTCAGCGCGAGGATATCGACCGTATCGTAACGGGGTTTCGTATAGGGAAACCGGACCGTATCAATGCGGCCATCGCCATGGATTTTCGTGTCACCGGGCAGATTCCCGTCAGGACTGTCCTGTTCAAGGTGAATATCCCATCGGTCTCTCCGCGGGGAATAAAAAGAGCGATTAAAGGAATCGAAAAACCATCGAATATCGGTGAAAAAACGAGGGCTAAGAACTCTTTTGTCGCTGTCAAGGAATTCTCCAGAAGCGATATTACCTACCTCTATGAAACCGAGCTCAGAAAAACGTTTCAGAAAAATCTCGAATCGCTCAGTGTTGTGGAGGTCGTTCCGGGGGAAAAGGTTGACAGAGCATTGCAGCAGAAAGCGCTTGTGCCGCTCGAAGAATCACCGACAGACCTCGGCGTCCGTCTCGGCGCAAATTACATAATAAACGCGGATGTCTCCGAATATTCCGTAACGCGGAAAACGGGTTTCACCATACCGCTCGTGGTTGGATTCCCTCAGACGGATTTTACGCTCAAGGCCCGTGCTTCGGTGATAGACCTTGTTACAGGGGAGACCCATGATCTGGGCATGATATCCGCTACGGTGTTCAAGAAGAGGGGTTTACGCATGTTCCCACTCGGGAAATCGTCAGATATCATATACCTGTCCGAGCCGGAACGCAGGAGTATGGAAAAACAGTTGATCGATGAATGGGTAAATAATTTTAACAAGTGTATAATTGACCATATCGACCTGTTCGATTGGGATCCGAAACGTACTATCGTACGGGGCGATGAAGATATAAAAGGCTGATTTTAGTACTAACCTCTGCACCTTCCTTGCAGACGCGACGGATAAACACGGATTACCGCTTATGACGGTATCCGTGTTTATCTTTTTTGGAATGATGTGTAATGTAATCCGGGTAATTCATGAAAATATATAACCACAAAAACACAAAGACACAAGCAGCTATAAAATCGGAATCAGAACGGACACCCAGCCTGTCTTCCCGATTTATAAGCAATGCAACTCGGTATATATGAGAAATAATCCGGGAATGATACTATCTGAATTATTGTATTTTCTGACAGAATTGGTGTCGGGGGAAGATGAGAATCAACAGGAACGTTGTTATTCTTCAAAAAGATTGCAGATCTTCAGTTGATCTTTTTTGGTGATTTTCGTGAATTTCAAACCTACAGGCTCGTGATCCTTATTTCTCACAACCAGGGACTCCGCTTTCCAGTTTTTAAGAGGGGGATGATCGACAGTCAATCTGATGAGAAAATTTTCATCGGGAATGACCCCTTTTTTTAACTGTACGCTGGAAAGACATAAACCTCCGAAGCTTATATTTTCCACCACTGCTTTTCCATAATCAACCGGCTCGGATTCATTCGGGAACATCATTTCGACTTTAGCAATGATATTGAGCCTTGTCCTCGGCCAGCGCCGTTCGTTTTTCAAATACTCTCTCCGCTTTTGATCATCACTGTCACTGGTCAGTATACTTTCTTTCCGAAGAAGATATACTTTTTCCAGGTTGTACTTAATGATATAGTCATCAGCGCCCACATCCGGTATTTTTGCGGTTTTACCGAGGGTTGTATTGCAGAAAATTTTTATATTCTGGAGCGTTTCGTGCCTTCTGAGGGATTTTATAATCAGTTCCGCCGGAATGTCGGCCAGATGGTCATCGACGATGAGTAAATCCGGATTGTCTCTGACACATGCTATGAGAGCATCACAACCGAGGCTGACATTTTCTATATGCACTTTTTGATCGTCTGCGAACAACTTCCGGACAGCAGAAACCAGCTGTTTATCCCGCGTAGCGATTAGGAGATGCCAGTTCGTCTCTTCGGATATCGATAAATTGAGGAGAAGGTCGATTTCCTGCGGACTATGTATTTTTACTTTATTCATAATGGTACTCTCTTTTTCCCAATATAAAATTTGGCTTTAACAAGCAATGTGCGCTATGTCACATATTCAGGGAAAATACCGGGGTATCGGATAATTTTATGGAAAATTCCTTATAAAACGTGTCCGTACACAAATGCACCGCTATACAACCGTGAGTTTCGCAAAAGGTATCCAAAGATATTCAACCATTGACAGAGTACTGTTTCCACATATCGATATAATCTACGACTACCCGCGTTCTATGCCTGTTTTTATATGAATATGAATGCTTATCTGGCTTGCGAAGTAAATCGGAAATAATTGAGCCGGCAAGGAAAATAATATATATAAATGTACGAAAAAAGAAAGTTAAAAATATAAGGATAATAAAAACATTTAAAATTGATTATCTATTCATTTTATAATGTCGTTTCAAATTCAGAACACCTGGTTCGCAACAAATACGGATTCATCGGTGCTGCTGAAAAAAACGAATACTACCATTTTAATGGATTCATCGGTTGCCAGAAAATCCTTTATCACCGCGGATGCGATTGCAGCAGCCAGTTCTTTCGGAAATCCGTATACACCCGTCGAGATGGCGGGGAATGCCACAGTTGAACATCCTGTATCGACTGCAACTTTAAGCGAGTTGCGGTAACAGTTGCCGAGAAGCTGCTTTTCGTCATGTTTACCGCCGCGCCATACCGGGCCGACCGTATGAATGACATACCGGCATGGAAGCCTGCCCGAAGTGGTGATAACCGCCTCTCCGGTAGGCAGGCCATCGGGAAACTGTTCTTTCCTGATTTTTTTACAGGCGTCGAGTATTTCATGGCCGCCTGCCCTGTGTATGGCGCCGTCAACGCCTCCGCCGCCCATGAGGCCGGAGTTTGCAGCATTGACTATGGCATCGACAGTTTCATGGGTAATATCGCCTGTTTTGACAATGATCCTGCCATCAAGAAATTCACGCATGTTTTTTAAGCCTCCTGTTAACAATATATAAAAGAGCCGGGTCTCGGTGGATGAATATCAGTATGATAAATATCTCCGATCATCAATAAACACCTGCCATCGGTATTTCATGATTTATGCCTGTGGAGAGAAATTGTTTGCGGCTGTTTATACTGAGTCCTATATTATCGTATACTATTTAACATAACAGGAAAGCATATTGAAACGTAAGGAAAATATAAAATGCCTTTTGTATACAGTTACGGTCTTCCAAAAGCCATAAAATCACTTTTAATTACAAATGCAGTAATATTTGTGATCACAAATCTCTTTATCCCAAGCGGTTTATGGAGTGCATTATTCGGTCTGACACCGCTTTATATATTGAAAAAGTTTTGGATATGGCAGTTTTTCACGTATATGTTTCTTCACGGAGATTTCTGGCATATCGGTTTCAATATGTTCGCGCTGTGGATGTTCGGCAGTGAGCTCGAATATAACTGGGGAACACGGGATTTTCTGAAATATTATTTTACCTGTGGAATTGGCGGCGGGCTTCTCGTTCTGATTACGTCGCTTATCGGTTTTTCGAACCCGTATGCCACCACAATCGGCGCGTCGGGAGCGATATTCGGGCTGCTTCTCGCCTATGGCATGATGTGGCCTGACAGGCTGATTCTGGTATTTGGAATACTCCCGATGAAAGCGCTCCAATTCGTTATTCTTTTCGGCGCGATCGATCTGGTCATGGGACTGAGCAGATCCAATACGAAAATTGCATATTTCGCTCATGTCGGTGGTTTTGTAACCGGTTTTATTTATCTGAAATACGGCTGGCGGGTTATGATTAACCTTGAAAGTATCTGGAAACACAACGCTGTCTCACGATGGTGGAGGAGAAGAAAGTTCACCGTTATCGACGGGGGGCGCGGAAAATCAGATGAAGATGGTGGCGACGATCAGTCTCATCCCGATCTCGATGAAGAAGTGAATCGTATTCTGGACAAAATCGCCCGTCACGGCATGGACAGTCTCAGTGATAATGAACGGCGTATACTCGACCGTGCGTCTCAGAGGAAACGATAGATTATATGAAAAAAAGTATTCTGATGGTTGCAGTTTTTTTCTGCATGGCGCTTGTTTCCCGTGGTGAGGATTCAGACCTTATGCAAATGTGGAAAACAGGGCTCAATCCTTTCCGGCTCAAGGGATTTATCAGTCCAGATGTGTGTGGAAACTGTCATACCGATATACACGAGATGTGGAAAGGCTCCATGCATTCGACCGCATTTGACGATCTCCTTTTCCGCGCCGCCACGAAACGTTTCGTTGCCGATACCGCAAACCAGGGCGAACTTGACGACGCCGAACACTGCGTGGCATGCCACAACCCCGTTGCCTACCGTTCGGGACAGATACAGGGTTCTTCCGACAGCTACGACAAGACCGACAGTGTGACCCGGAACGCCATTTTCTGCGACATGTGCCACAGTATCAACGAAGTTATCCTTCTCATGAACGCATCGTTCAATACCGATCCCGGAAGAAACGAGGATGATCCCGGAGTCAAGCGCGGCCCGCGTGACGATTCGGAGCCGGTGTACCACGAGGCTGTCTATTCCGGGCTTCATACCTCGGCTGAAATCTGCGGAACATGCCATAATGTGACTCATCTCTGGTATATGACAAAGCTTGAGGGAACCTACGACGAGTGGTATAACAGTCCCTATAACTCTCCGGATCCTGAAAAACGGGTGGTCTGTCAGGACTGCCATATGCGTCAGGCGCCCGGAAAGCCCTCGACAGGCATGACCGAACGGCCCGATTATCCCGGGAAATCGGCGGAAATGGGCAGGGAACGACCCCATATATACCGTCACAGCGTTGTGGGCGGAAATGTATTCATGACTGAGCTGCTCGGGAATACCGAAAAAGCCGCGCTTGCGCGGGAACGTCTCATGCATGCCGCGGAACTCGAAATCATGGTTCCCGAATCCAAAGGCGCTCTTGATGGATTCACGGTGCGTGTGAAAAACGAGGGCGCCGGGCATATGCTCCCGACGGGTGTTACCGAATTCCGCCAGATGTGGCTCGAGGTCACGGTACTGGATAAAAAAGGCAGAACGGTATTCTTTTCCGGTATGGCGGAAGATGGCAGTATTCCGGAAAATACATGCCTGTTCAACACTGTTTTCGGTGATTCCGAGGGAAATCCCACCATCGATGTTGTAAAGGCCTCACGGATGCTCTATGATCATCGTATTTCGCCGAAAGGCTATCATGATGAGACATATGGGTTGAAAAAACCATGCAAAAAGCCTCTGACTATCCGTGCGGAGCTCAGGTACCGTTCGATGGACCCGTCTGTTGTAAAACTGCTTCTTGGTGAACAATCGAAGGATGTTCCGGTAATTTCCATGGCTGTCACTGAACGCCCGGTGAAATAACCGCTCCATGGGGGATGCTCTCTTACCGTGTCGCAAAATATGCCAGAACACCGGATATGACAAGCAGCGTTCCGATCATGGTTTTTATATGGGATGCCGTCCGGATTACCGACCTTCCGGTATCACGGCTGAACAGGTGTCCGTCGTCGGTCGATCGCGCATGGTCTTTTGATATGGTATCCCTGGCTGTTTCCATGGTACCCGACGCAAAAAGAACGAAACCGGAGTTATCGGTACATTGTATGTGGACGGTCAGATGTACTGTTCGGTCATAGCCGCTTTCGTTCCTGATGAGCACGATTCCCGTATCGGTGACAGCGATATCGAGCGTAAAGTCGGCTCTGAGATAATCGTCAGTGAGGGTAAAACCGCGGTGGGTCACATATGTTTCAAGGGCTTTACGGGTCATATCCGAAAGCGGGATTCCGCGGGAACAGGTCAATCGTGCCGTCGAACCGGGCAGTTTACCGGAACGGGAAAGTATCGTATCCGCTGATTTTGTCAGCAGTGACAGGCAGACTTCGGCATCGGTTGCCGGGTGTTCGTCAGCGTGACACAGACCCGGGAAATGTATAACGAGCACGATCAGAGCGATGATGGTCCCTCTCATGGTTTTGACTCTTCTCCGCTTCCGTTTTTCGAAAGGATTTCCCTGCATAAGTTTTATTTAGTCATACATACACTGATACTATGATACTATACAAGCAAAAAATATAAAAATTCTGATGAGAATCACGGTAGAAAAACATCTTCAGTTTATTAACATGAGATTGTTAAAAATCAATGGATAGCGGGATTATTTCATCTGTCGTTTCATAAAGTACAATCATCCGGTGTGTCAGGCAGATTCAATATAAGAATTTCGGAAAGAAAACCATATGATAATTCTGTATATCATCCTGTTTTTTTTCGGATTGCTGATTCTTGCGGTTTTCCTACCGGTAAAAATGTACTTCCGCGCTTCGGGAGATTCGGATGACGGATTCATGTATGAAATCAGGATTCATGGATTCAACGGATTATTCGGCGGGGGATTTCACAAGCTGGAAAACGCTTATCAGATAGAGAGTTATGTTTGTTCAAGGTGTATACTGAAGCTCGATGTAACGAGAAAAGTCTCTGTGCTGTCACGGGCTGTCAGGACCCGCATAAAAAAACGGAAAGAAAAAAAAGAGATACAAGAGAAAAAACCGGCAGCGGGGAAGGGCAGAGGTATATCCTGGTATTACTGCCTTGCCCGCGATATTTTCTCAGCGCTGAGGTGGGTAATCCGCGAATTTCACGATATGATAGGATTCGACGAAGTTACCGCGAATATAAGGCTCGGTCTGGGATATCCGCATATTACGGGATGGATAATCGGCGCTTTATATGCGTTCAACGGTATTCTGCCGGAAAAATACAGGATTCAACCATCATGGAATTTTACGCGGAGGGTTATCGCGGGCGACATTATCGTACGTGTCACCGTGAGAGGATATATTTTATGGATAAGACTGATGACGAGAACTCCCTGTATGCTATACCGTAAAAGGGAGCGTATCATGTACTGGTTCAGGGAAATGAAACGGAAAAATTCTTTACAGGAGGTATGATCATGAATGTAGCCGAAGCCGCAAAAGTTGTCATGGAACAGATAAAGGAAACAGTCCGGTCCGAAACTGTCATCGGAACGCCGGTTCAGGCCGAAGATTCGGTTATAATACCCGTATCGCGGGTAGCGTTCGGTTTCGGGGCTGGAGGCGGCGAGAACAACGAACCCGGCAAAGGGAGCGGGATGGGGACCGGCGGAGGCGCTTCGATCGAACCGGTAGCGTTCGTGGTGGTTTCAAAAGGAAAAGCGCAGCTCCTTCCTCTGAAAAGCCGTGAAGCGACGCTGACACGCATCATCGATCTTGTTCCGCCGCTGCTCGAAATGTTCAAGGAAGTTTTATCGAAGGATAAAGAAAAAGATAAGGATGAACAGGAAAAATCGAAAAAAGAGGACGCATGAAACGGGTTGCATTCCAGGGTGTGCTGGGAGCATTCAGCGAGCTTGCCACTTATGAATATTTCGGCAGGGACGTAACTGTCGTGCCGCGTCCGACGTTTGCGGAAGTATTCGATGCAGTTTCGGGCAGTGATGCCGACCATGGCGTTATACCCATTGAAAATTCGCTTGCCGGAAGCATCCATGAGAATTACGATCTCCTTCTCGATCGGAATCTGGTGATCACCGGTGAGGTCAAGCTGAGGATTATCCACAATCTTATCGTGAACAAGGGTGTGCGGCTGTCGGACATCAGGCGGATTTATTCCCATCCGCAGGCGCTGTCCCAGTGCAAGGATTTTCTTCATGCGCTTGCGGATGTCGAGCAAGTCAGCGTTTATGATACTGCGGCATCGGCGCTCAAAATCAAAAACAGCGGAAAAACAGACGAAGCCGCCATTGCAAGCGAGCAGGCCGCCATAGACTACGGGCTTGAAATCATCAAATCCGCTATCGAATCAAACCACAAAAATTTCACTCGTTTTCTCGTGCTTTCGAAGGAACTGGCGGAAGAAGCCGGGAATGCAAAAACATCAATTGTATTCGCAACCAAAAATATTCCGGGAGCGCTTTTCAAGAGTCTCAGTGTTTTTGCTCTCCGCGATATCGATCTTTATAAGATTGAGTCGAGACCCATTCCCGGATCGCCATGGGAATATCTTTTTTACCTCGATTTTAACGGTGATATCCGTCATGAAGTAACTAAGCGGGCTATAAACCATCTCGGCGAGATCGCCAGCTTTCTCAAGGTTCTGGGATCGTACCGCAAGGGTGATGAGGTCGTGAGCCATATCAGGGAACGACATGAATGATATTCTTATCGTCCGTTTCAGCTCGCTCGGGGATGTCGTTCTGTCAACCGCTGTTGTGGAAGCGGTTTACCGGGGGCTGCCCGGAACCCGCATATATATCCTTACAAAGAGCATTTATACGGGGTTATTCCATGCCGATGAGCGCGTCGCACGTGTGATCGCCATTCAGGGTGATGAATCGCCGCTCCGGATAGCGCGGATGACCGGCCGCGAGCGCTTCGATGCTGTCATCGATCTCCACGGCACGCTGAGAAGCATGGCTGTTGTCTCCCTTATCAGCTCGCCGCGTAAAATGCGACTCGACAAGCATCCGATAGCACGCCGTCTTATGGTGTGGACCCGGAACAGGTTCAGACGGAATTTCGATGTCCTCGACAGTTATCTCCGGACTTTGAAACCGCTTGGACTCGATGGTACGGTTCTGCCGCGGATCGTTCCTGACGATAAAACTCTCCACGCCGCATCCGCTCTCATCAAGGCATACAAACCGGGGAACGGGATAAAACCGGTCGGTCTTGCTCCCGGAGCAAGGCATCAGACAAAGCGATGGAATGAGGAATCATTTGCCCGTCTTGGCGATACTCTTGCCGAAAACGGCTATCTGCCGGTATTTATCGGTGACCGGTACGATGAACAGCTTATCGGGCGGGTTCGCGGCATGATGACCCGTGAATCGTTTTCCCTGGCCGGAAGTATCGATCTGACAATGACTGTCGGAGTAATCGCCGTTCTCAGAGGACTGGTCACCAATGACAGCGGTCCCATGCACATTGCCGGCGCGGTCGCCACCCCGTTCGTGGCGATTTTCGGTCCCACGCATCCGAATCTTGGGTTTGTTCCGGGATATCCCTCGGGAAGTATCCTCCATTCCGGTGTCCCGTGCAGCCCCTGCAGTATTCACGGGGAGAAAAAGTGCCGGATGAAGGTGCGGTTCTGCATGGACGGTATTACATGCGGAATGGTATTTGAAGAACTCATAAATGTCATGGCGGATGGATTTTCCTGAGTGGCAAAGAGGCAAAGGGACAGAGGGACAAAGGGACAAAGAGTAGAAGGGGATCCTGAAAAGAGTTTTTACCCGGATCAGCTATAAATAAAAATCCGTGTATATCCGTGGTCAATTGTTTGTTATGAATAATCCGTTATAATGAGTGCTGTACGAACATTTAAAAATCATATACCCATGATTTCTCCCGATACGTTCGTTTCCATAGATGTCGAGACAACCGGCCTCGATTCGGATCTCCACGAGATCATTGAAATCGGCGCGGTGAGGGTCAGCGAGGGCGCGGTTGTCGCCGAGTTTTCCGAACTGGTGAAGCCTGAGCATCCGATCCCTGATTTTATCACCCATCTTACCGGTATTTCCAATGATGATGTGGAGCATTCCCTGCCTGTACGGGATGTCATCCCCGGGCTGCTCGATTTTCTGAAGGGCTACCGTCTTCTCGGTCACAACGCCCGGTTTGATGTCGCTTTTCTGCGCCATGCTGCCGGAATCGGAAATATCGAAACGGCAATCGATAATATCGAGCTCGCCCGGATAGTACTCCCGCGGCTTCCATCTTACAGCCTCGACAGTCTCATCGATTTTTTTGGCCTTACTCCCGAAAAACGCCACCGCGCCCTCGATGACGCGCGAATCACGGCGATCATTTTTCTCAAGTTCATCGACATGCTCAGGATGATTCCCGATCATCTTTTCAACGATCTTCACAAGATTTGCTCAAAGACCGGGAGCGCGCTCGGTGAGGTTTTCGACGCCCAGTTAAGGGAACGTCTGGAAGGTAAACGGTTCCCGGCAAAAAAGGCCGTAGACGAAACCCGCGGGAAGTACGGCACCGATAACAATATCTTCGGCGATTTCTCAGAAGACACGGGTATTGAGGAACCGCTGAAAGCGACCATCGACCCGGCGGAGATCGAGGCCATTCTCAAAACCGGGGGGAAGCTTTCCATGGTTCACGACTCCTATGAAGAGCGTACCGGACAGATTATGATGGCGAAACGGGCAGCAAGGGCGTTCAACGATTCGGAAATCCTCCTTGCCGAGGCAGGTACCGGAATCGGGAAATCCATTGCCTATCTCATCCCGTCGATTATCTGGGCAGAACGGTCACGGGAACGGGTGATAATTTCGACCAATACGAAAAATCTTCAGGAACAGCTTTTTTCAAAGGATATTCCCCTCCTGAACACCATGCTCGATTTCCCATTCAGAGCGGTGATTCTCAAGGGAAGGGGCAATTATCTGTGCATGAACCGATGGAAGAGCGTTGTCGATTCACCAGAACATTTTCTGACGAAACAGGAACGCGACCTCGTGCTCCCCGTTGCCGCCTGGCTTCAGGAAACGAAAAGCGGCGACCTGTCCGAAACCGGATTTTTTACCATGCTCCATGACAGCGGTCTTCTCGATCATATCAACTCCGAGACCTCATCATGCAGGGGCGGCAGGTGTGTTTTCAGGGAACAGTGCTTCATTACCCGTATACGGCGGGCGGCACAGCGCTCCCATGTGATCATAGTCAACCATTCGCTCGTTTTCTCGGATATGGTATCGGATGGCGGTGTTCTCGGCACGTACAGCCGCATCATCTTCGACGAGGCGCACAATATCGAGAAAGTCGCGCTCCGTTTTCTTGGTGTCACCTTCAATTATTACCGTGTGCGCCGTATCCTGAACCGTCTGTACTCCCCGCAGGATGGAAAGTACGGTATCCTTGCGGTTCTCCGTGAATGGGTGGAGGAGATGATCAAGGCATGGCCCGAGTATGCAGCGAATGTGCAGATATTCGAAGATGCCGTCACCGCTGTGGAGCATGTCCGGTCAGTCACCGGCGAGTTCTTTACCTGTCTCGATGCGGCGGTGCGGATGGAGGCTGCTCAGGACAAGAACGGCCATGCAGGGAAACTGAGATATTCCGGCGCGTCCCCCGTTTTTTCACAGTGCGCTGATCCAGCCGAGGCGTTTAGTTCCGGTATCACGGAACTGGTGAAGATAATCGGCAGTATTATCCTGTTCATTTCAGGTGTCCCATCGGGCCGGCTCAATCAGAAGGAAGATATTCTCATCGATCTCGAGGAAATCCAGAAAAACCTTGTCGGGCTCGGCGGCGACTTTGCTTTTCTCCTCGAAGCCGGGGGACGGAATGTATTCTGGTTCGAATATCCCGAAAACGGCACGCCTTACGCTCTTGGTATTCACAGCGCCCCGCTCGATGTGGCGGAAAAGCTGGCAGTGGGTCTGTATGACCACATGGAGACGGTGGTGATGACTTCGGCCACTCTTGCAGTCGCCCGCGATTTTTCATATATCAGGGACCGTCTCGGCCTGAACCTCGACGACAGGGAAAGAACCACGGAATTCATTGCCGATTCGCCTTTCGACTACACACGGCAGTCGGCGCTCATCGTTCCCTCGTTTTTGCCGTCACCCAAACAGGAACAGTTTATCGAGGAATGCAACCGCCTAATCCTCCTCATCGCAAGCAGCGTGAGGAGAGGGATGCTCGTCCTGTTCACATCATGGGGACATCTCAACCGGGCGTACCACGATCTCAGGGAACAGTTTGTCAGGAACGGTATGACACTGCTGGTTCAGGGAATCGATGGCTCGCGGAGCCTTCTTTTGCGCCGTTTCAGTGATGAACCCACAT
>JAJFUH010000186.1 GCA_021372535.1 bacterium | reverse complement strand
AGTTGCCGAGTCGCTGGGAGTCGATTTTAAGACCCTCAAACTCAAAAGCGGCCTGTTCGGCGCCGAACCGTGGACCAACGAAATGCGCGACAATATCGAAAAACGCCTGCATCTTTCGGCCATCGATATTTACGGTCTGACTGAAGTGATCGGCCCGGGCGTTTCCTCCGAATGCCAGGTCAAAAACGGTCTCCATATCTTTGACGATCATTTCTATCCAGAGATAATCGATCCCAAAACCATGGAACCGCTGCCCGAGGGGCAACTGGGAGAACTGGTGTTTACCTCGCTCACCAAGGAGGCATTCCCCGTCATACGATACCGCACGCGCGATATAAGCAGGCTCTTTTACAAACCGTGCGATTGCGGGCGGACGCATGTCCGGATGGAACGTATAAGCGGCAGAACCGACGATATGCTCATCATTCGCGGTGTCAACGTATTCCCTACCCAGATCGAGAGCGTGCTGCTTGCAATGAAAGAAACCGAGCCGCACTATCACATTCATGTGTTCCGTGAAGGTACACTCGATAACCTCGAGGTATGGGTCGAGGTCGGAGGGCAGTACTTCTCGGATGAAATCAAACAACTCGAAGGCTTGCAGAAAAAGATTTCGCATGAAATCCAGAGCGTAATCGGTATAGCATGCAAAGTCAAACTGGTCGAACCCCAGACCATTGAGCGGTCGGAAGGCAAGGCCAAACGGGTAACCGACCATAGAAAGATGTAAGGAGGGATGGTGCTTTGAGAGTCAAACAGATCAGCATTTTCATAGAAAACCGGAGCGGACGTCTCCGTGAGGTTACAGAGGTTCTTGGAGGCAATGGCATTAATATCAGGGCTCTCTCGCTGGCCGATACGAGCGATTACGGTATCTTACGGCTGATTGTCGATCGACCGGACAAAGCGCTTGAAGTATTGAAACAAGCCAATTTCACACTCTCTGAAACGGATGTAATAGCAGTCGAGGTAAAGGACAAACCCGGCGGTCTCTCCGATGTCCTTGCGATTCTCGGCAACGCGGGGATTAACGTCGAATACATGTATGCGTTCGTCGAGAAATCCTCTAACAATGCAGTAGTCATTTTCCGGATCGAAGACATCGACGCTGCCGTTTCGGCGCTTAAAAAGAATGATGTAACCATTCTCGATAACAAACAGGTTACAAAAATCTGAGAGAGAATTTCCGTGTGTTTTCACACTCTTCTCTCCTCCTGTAACAAAAACACGCAGACGGGAAGATGTGAGATCATGAGAATACGTGATTTTATCTGTCAGATTCCTATATTTTTATTATTGCCATGTTTGTGAAAAAGGACCTTTTTTTATCAAGTCATGGCTGGTAACAAGTCCAGCCGTTCTCATCCGAATGAACCCTTGACCGCGAAAGGAGGTCTATGATCTATTAAGATAAACGAACTGTACCATCAGTACTTATTTGAAATTATGGTAAAAGAATTCAATCGCTCACCTTATACAAAACTCGGGGGAGGATATTCATGTTAAAGAAACTGGTACTAGCCGGACTTATTGGCCTTATGACACTGGGAATAGCATCAAGTGTATATGCGCAGGCCGAATTTCACGGATTCCTGCTGGCACGCACAATCGTCTGGAATAAAACGTACACCTCGCGTATCGAGCGGTATGGATTCCAGTTCAAGGAAACAATAAACGATGAATTCGACTGGCTGACCGAAGTATACATCCATCCTCAGATCAATGAAGCACCGGGAAGGGTGTATATGGAAAGCGCCTATTTGAACTGGCATCTCAAGAATCGGCTCCCGTGGGATTTCAATGTCCGGATCGGTAAAGGCCGTAATTACTGCTACGGTATAACACCATCCTATTCGAGCAGGCGGACATCGGATTACTCGCTCTACAGCGAGGCGTTCACCCAGATGAGAGTCG